>CAKPAB010000007.1 GCA_934132805.1 uncultured Clostridia bacterium
CTAATAACTTGATTTACTGTACTATCTCCAATTGTTGAAGTTCCACCTTGGCCTCCGCCTTGGTTTCCTCCATTTGTGCCTGCTCCATATTTATTTAATTCTGTTTCATATTCATCCAATGTTGCTTTTTGGTTTGCTTCAGCCTCTGCTGATTTTTTCTTTGCATCTTGTGCTTTTCCAAATATTCCTGTATTTGTTAATGACATTATTGATATCCCTGCCAATATTAACAATATAATTATGGTTATTACGAGTGCCACTAATGTGATACCCTTATTATTTTTTAATCTCATTATTTTTCCTCCTCTGTTTTTTGTATACATTTTTTCTTATTATTTGCATTTTTTGTTTTTTAATTCATTTTCTTTATTAATTCTTGTTATTTTGTATTTCTGTTTTTTGCAAAATAATTACTTCAATAAATAATTTTTTTACGAATTTCTCGACAAGGATATTAACTTTTCAATGTTCCAATTATTTACCTCCGTAAATATTTTACATTATTATTTTAATATAACTTTTTTGTTTTGGCAATACTTTTTTTAAAATTTTATATGCTTTTTGCATATGTTTTTTATATCCTATTTGTACAAAGAAGTAGAGGATAACACTTAGTGTGTTTCTCCTCTCTCACACCACCGCAATGTTGTCAACTTAAGGAAATCGTGCTTTTTTGTCTTATAACAATCCTGTCATATATATTGGTAAAAATACTACATCATCTTCTACTTTTAAATCATCAATGTGTAATACATAGCTTGTGTGCAAATATTCTTTATATTTTTTTCTAAATTTATTTAAAGATGAAAAAGTATAATTTTTACCTGATTTTACTTCTATTGGAGAAACATTGTGTCTTGATGTTATCTTACTTTTTGCTATTAAAAAATCTATTTCTATATTGTTTTCCTTCTCATTTTTATCATAATTAAAATAAAAATATAATTTTTTTCCTGATGCTACTAACATTTGTGCAACAATATTTTCCATAATCATTCCTTCGTTAAATGCCAATTTATTAAAAAGTATTTTTTGATATATTTCTTCATCAACTAAACCTTTTTCATCAAATGCTAATGAAATAAGTAATCCTGTGTCTCCCATATAACACTTTAATGCACTTGATTCTCGATTTAATCGTAAACCTATATTAGGCTCAGTTGTATTAAATGCATTATTTACAATCATTGATTCTTGTAGCCAGAAAAATGCATCTTTATAGTCTCTATATCTTGCTTCTTTTTGAAGTGCATTAAATGTAAATCTTTTTTCATGTTTTTGCAGTTGTGATGGTATTTCTTCAAATATACTTTGGACTTTTACAGAGTCATCTCCTCCATATTTTATTATATCATCTTGATATAAATTTATGATGTCTCTTTTTATTAAGTCAACTTCTTTAAAATTCTTTGTTTTTATATATTTTTCAACTGCTTGTGGCATTCCTCCTACTATCAGATATTGCTTAAAATAGTCCATTGCTTTTCTATGCATTAATTGTCCCATTGGCTTTTTGTCTTCAAAACATTTTTGTATTAATGGCATTAATGTAGTATTATCATTGGCCCATAAAAATTCTTCAAAGTCCATAGGATACATGTTTAGGTGTCTTTCTTCTGATGGTATTAATATGTTTTCTACATTCTTCTTTATCGATATTAATGACCCTGTTTCTATATAATCATATCTTCCATCTGCCACAAGATATTTTATGGCACTTCTGGCTCTTGGATATAATTGAACTTCATCAAATATTATTAGTGTTTCTCTTTCGTATAGCTCTGTTTTATAGTAGCTTGATAAATACATAAAAAACATATCCAAGTTGTCTAAATAGTTGTTAAATAATTCTTTTACATCTTCTCCAGCTTTGTTAAAGTCTATTAATATATATGATTTGTAGTTTTCTTTGGCGAATTGTTCTACTATATAACTTTTTCCTATTCGTCTTGCTCCATCTATTAATAGTGCTACTTCTCCATTGTTTTTTTCTTTCCATTCTAATAGTTCATTATATATTTTTCTTTTCATGTTAATCGCATCCTCTCTTTAAAGATACAAATCAGCCATAAAATTGTATTTATTTCTAGCCTATATGCTTCTTTTTTATAATTCTACCACATATCCGTATTTTTTTCAAGCTATTTTTAACACATATCCACACTTTTTATTTGTTGTATTTTACACATATCCCTATTTTTTATTTGTCATATTTAACACATATCCATATTTTTTTGTTTATAGTTTTCTCCAAAATTACCAGAACTGTTCTTAAGTTGTTATCTTACATAAAAACCTCCACATTAAAAATGCCATTATCTTCAAGCTTTATTTCCTTTATCTCTCCTAAATTCACACCATTAACAACAACCCTATCAACACCTGTATTCTTCCCATTCAAATTTTTAACCACAATATTATAAAACGCATTTTTCCACTTATATTTAATATTGTACTCTTTCCAAAAAGACGGAATACATGGCTCTACTCTAATAACACCATTTTTTATTTTTAACCCCAAAATATTTTCAATACCAGCCTTATAATACCAGCTTGATGACCCTGTATACCAAGTCCAACCACCTCTTCCTGCCAAATTACTTGCACCATAAATATCTGCAGGTATTACATATGGCTCTACTTTATATTTATTGCTACTTTCCTTTGTTCGAGCATGTTCTATTGGATTTATCATCCTGTACAATTCTGTTGCCTTATCTCCAAAGCCTAGCATCGTTTCTGCTATTATTACCCATACTGCTGCATGTGTGTATTGTCCTCCATTTTCTCTAACTCCTGGTAAATATGATTTTATATAGCCTGGCTGTAATTTTCCTTTTTCAAATGGAGGGTCTAATAATTTGATTATTCCATTTTCTCTGTCTATTAAGTGATTTTCTAAACTTTCCATTGATATATATTTTTTGTCATTGTCTCCTGCATTTGATATTGTACTCCAACTTTGTGCAATACTGTCAATTCTACACTCGTCATTTTCCATACTTCCTAGTGTGTTTCCATCATCCATAAATGCCCTTTTAAACCATCTTCCATCCCATCCATTTGTGTTTAATGCTTTCTTTAATTGTTGCATTATTGTTTTATATTTTTCTATTTTGCTATTGATATTTTCTTCTTTCTGATTATTATTCTCTTCATTTAAATTAATATTTTCTTTTTTGTGTTGTTCTTCTAGTCTAGCGTTATTTGATACATGTTCCATAATTTTTGTAAATCTGTCTAGCACATTATATAAGAAAAATCCAAGCCATACACTCTCACCTTTTCCCTTAGGTCCAACATTACTAAAGCCATCATTCCAGTCACCACTACCAATTTTAGGCAAACCATTTTCACCAAATTTTAAACTTCTTTCAATGGCTTTTATGCAATGTTCATAAATACTTCCTGTTTCTTTAGTATTCTCAAATTTGTCATATCTTTCATCTTCATTTTCTTCCAATTCTTTTCCAGTTAAATACGGTGTTTGTTCTTCTAATATTGAATAATCACCTGTAAATTCTATATATTCTGAGGTCAAATATACAAGCCATAATAAGTCGTCTGAAAATTTAGTTCTTATTCCTCTTCCTGTCTCTTCATGCCACCAATGCTCAACATCTCCTTCTAAAAATTGTTGTTTACTATGCTTTAATATTTGATTTTTCAAAATTTGTGGGTCTAAATATTTTAATGCCAACGTGTCTTGCAATTGGTCTCTAAATCCATATGCACCACCTGATTGATAATATCCAGTTCTACTGATTAACCTACTTTGCAAAGTTTGATAAATATCCCAACCATTTAAAATGATGTTCATTGATTCCAGTGGCGTGTAAACCTGTAATCTTCCTAAAGTCTCTCTCCAGTAACTTTTTACATTTTCAAGTTCTTGTTTGCAATTTTGAATTTTGCTATATTTGTAAGCAATGTTTTTGCTGTCTATTACCGCATCTTCTGCACCTAACAGGAATATAATTTCTTTTTCTGATAAACTGTCTAATTCTACTTCTATTTCATATGCTATACATGGCTTTTTGCCCAAACTATTTTCATTATTTAGACTTGATTTTTTTATGCCATCAGGATTTGATATATTTCCGTTTCCTAAAAAGAAGTTTTTATCACCTGTGTAGCTTTGCATTTTTTCGCTGTTTGATACATAAATAACATCATTTTTAAAATCTGAATTATATAAATTTTGTGCGCAAATTATATTGTTATTTTTGTCATACTTTAAATCTATATATCCATTTGACTTGAGTTCATCTTCACCTAAAATAGGCTTCATATAATATACAATTTTTAATTTTTTTCTGTTTAAGTTCATATTTTTCAATTTCAAAATTTGTATTTTTACACTATCTTCTCTTGGGACAAAAACTTCTAATTCCTGTTCTATTCCGTCACTTTTATGAATAAATTTAGTGTAACCAAATCCGTAAACTACATTGTAGTTTTTATTATCTGGCATAGGGTTTAGTCCAAGTGACCAAACCTTTTTTGTCTCTTGGTCTTTTAAATATATTATTTCTGATGGGATGTCAAAGTTTGGTTGATTTTCCCATGATGTTACCCTGTTTAATCTACTGTTTTTGTACCAAGTGTATCCACCCATGCTTTCTGTGACCAATGTTCCAAATTTTTTATTTGCCATAATGTGTGACCATACTGTAGGAAGTCGATTTTCTTTGTTTACTTTTATTAGGTATTCTTTTCCATCTGCTGAAAATGCTCCATATTCATTATAATATTTTAATTCTTCTGTGTTTTGCAAAATATCTATATTTTCTTGATTTTCTGTTTCTATAATTATATTTTCTGGCTCATTTGGGATTTTTTTATATTTTTCCAAATATTCTTCTTCAATATCTTTTAAAGAATTACTTATCCCTCCTTTTTTGCTGTCTATTATTATTCCTGAAATAAATTGTAATAAATTCATATCTTCTTTGCTAATTTCATTTTTGTTTATTTGGAAAATTCCACCTCTAATATTTTTTAAATATGATAACTGGCTGTTCAATACCGCTTCTTCTATGTCTTCCATAACATAATTTTCATAGCTATATTTTTCCTCATCTACTATTACTAATTCTGTCTCAAAACCTTTTGTTCTCATAAATTCATATGCTTTTAAAACTTCTTTTACAACATATGTGTCATTACTATCTTTTATTTTTACTAATATTATTGGCAAATCACCTGAAATACCATATTTCCAAAGCTCACTTTGACTATATTTTTGTTTTGGCAATTTTTCTAAATTTAATTTTTTAGATGGATTATTGAAAATTATATATGATAACATTTTTTGATAGTCTCGTATTTGTGAGCCTTTTATTCTTAAATATCTTGTTTGTGCTTCATTTTTTGCTTTTGATAATTCAAATGCTTTTTTGATATTTTCTTCAACTGTGTATTTTTTGATGTTTTCAATTACTTTTTCTTTTGTCTCTCCTACTGCTATAATCAAGTTAACCTTTGATTTTTCTTGTTTTTTTACTTTCATTGTTCTTTTTAGTGCTACTACTGGCTCTGTTACAAGTCCTATTTTTTTAGAAAATGGACTTGAGTTTTTAACCATTTGTGGTATTCCTATATTTCCTCTGCCTGTAAACTTTTCTTCGTCAATTTCATATTCAATATCCCCAATTATTTCACTATTTGTGGATAAGTTTACTGCCATATAGATTTCTTGTTCATTTTCATTTCTTTTTCTTCTTTTTACAATTATGCTATTTGTTTCGTTGTCAAAGTCGAATATCAAAAATAAGTTATTAAAAGCTGGATGTGCATAGTCTTGCTCTTTTGGTGATAGTACTGGCTCAAAGTGTGATGTTATTTCTAGAATTTCGTCTTCATTTCCTAAATTTTCTAATGATAATTTTCTTATCTCTACTGGCTCGTCTGGTGCTATTATTGTTTCAATTTTTGTTTTTATATTGTCATTTATTAGTTCTTGTTCTATTTTATCTGGCATAAAACTTATTTGATATTTTCCGTTGTTAGGCATATAGTTTGAACTCCATATCTTTTTTGATTTTATATTTTTTATGTCAAAAAATATTCCTTGTGGGTAGTCTTCTGCATTTTTAAATCTGTTTATTAGTATGTTTTTGTATTTGCTTGCTCCTTCTCCCTTTTGATTCATTGCTATTAAATATCCTTCGTTTGCTATGACATTTCCACGTATTAGTCTTTCATCTGTCTTTTTATAAGTGTCTTGGATATAATCTTCGTAATCAACATATTTTAGTTTTTCAACTTTTTCTTTGTTTTCTTTTGTTATAATTGCTGTCTCTGGCATTGTTTCTTGTAATAAAATGCTTATTGCATTTATTTCTGGGTTTTCCATAAATCTTTTTTGTAATATATTGTTATTAAATAAATTGTTTATTGAAAGCAAAATTAAACCTTGATGGTGTGCCATATATGTTTTTACAATACTTGCTTTGTTTCCTTTTTTTAACCTTTCTGGTGTGAAGTCTATTGATTCATAAAAACCATATTTATTGTACATGCCATATTCTTCTAGTATTTTTAGGTTTTGATATACTTCTTTTGGATAGTCATTTATTGCTAACACACTGCCATATGCTGCTACAACCATCTCATCTGCAAGCCCTCTTTTTAGTCCTAGCCATGGTATTCCAAATGCTTTATATTGGTAGTTTGAATGTAAATCTTTTAAGTTAAATGCCGCTTCTGATATTCCCCATGGTATTTGTAATTTTTTTGCATATTCCATTTGACTCATAATCATAAATTTGCATGACTCATCTAATAGACTTCCTTTGTATTTTGGTATATTTATATTTGGCATTAAATATTCAAATGACGTTCCTGACCATGATACTAGTCCTTTGTATTTTCCGAGTATTGTTAATGTTCTGCTTAATGAATTCCAATGTTTTGCTGGTACGTCTTTTTTGGCTATTGCTATTAAACTTGCTTGCCTTGCTTCTGATGCTAATAGGTCATAATATGAGTTTGTTAGCTTATTTTCTTCTATGTTAAAACCTATTGAGAATATTCTTTGTTCTTTTTTATATAGATACGAAAAGTCTGTGTTTTCTATTAATTTGTTTACTATTTCTAATAATTGCTGAATTTGGTCTATGTCATTTTTATTTTGAGTATTGTCGTTTTTTATTTGATGTTTCATTTGACTTTTATCGCATTTATTTTGACTTTCTAACCAATTTTTTATGACATATAAGTAACCTACAAAGTTACCGCTGTCTACTGTTGATACATATCTAGGAAAAAGTGGCTCTTTTGTTTCTGTGTTATACCAATTGTATAAATGTCCATTCCATTTTTGGAGTCCCTCTATTGTATTTAAGATATTTTTTAATAGTTCTAATGTTTTGTCATTATTTATAAAACCTAAATCATTTGCCGAGATAACTGCCATCATAGATAGTCCTATATTTGTGGATGATGTTCTTCTTACAATTTTATTTTTTCTGTCTTCTTGATAGTTATCTGGAATTAAAAAATTGTCTTCTTCTTTTAAATAGTTCTCAAAATATTTCCATGTCTTTTGACCAATTTCTAGGATATATTCCTGTTCTTTTTTGGTTAATAATTCTATTGGTTTTTTGTTTTGTTTTTCTTTGCTTATTAAATACATAATTGATGGTGTTATTGCCCACCAAATTCCTAATATCAATGCAATTATATTGTTGCTGTTATAATAAATAATAAGTGAGCCTATTCCAAATATGACATTTAATGTCATATTTTTGTAATATGATATTAAATCTGTTCTTGCCATTTTTTCTGCTTCTTCTGATGTTGTCCATTCTAATAAATTTTTGTGTGTTATTTTTGTTCTATATATTGTTTTTAATATTGCTTTTAAAGAGATGTATGCTTTGTATGGCAAGCATCCTAATGTGATTATTGTTCTTACTAAAATTCCTTTTAAACCTGATATTTTGGGTGTGAATGTTTTTTGTTTTTCTTCTCCTTCTCTTTTTGAAATTAGATAGTTAATCAACTCTAGAATAAATGGTATGATTTCTATTAAAATTAATATTGTGTTTATTCCTAAAATGTTTATATTATAAATTTTTCCGATTATATTGATATATATTAGTGCTATTACAATTGATATTTCAAATAAACTTCTTCTTAAATTGTCAAATATTTTATATTTTGATAGTAAATTTAGTGGACTTTTTTTGTGTAACCATTTGGTTATTTGCCAGTCACCTCTTATCCATCTTGAAAGTCTGTTCATAAAGCTCATATATTTTGTTGGATATCCATCCATAAGCATGATGTCTGAAACTAGTCCACATCTTAAGTAGCATCCCTCTAACAAATCGTGGCTTAATACTGTGTTTTCTGGTATTGCATTTTCCATTACTTTTGCAAAAACTTTTAGGTCATATATTCCTTTCCCTGTAAAAATTCCTTCTTTGAAGTTATCTTGATATATGTCTGATATTGCATTTGTGTAGCTATCTATTCCTCCCGCTCCTGCAAATATTTTTGTGAATGTTGTTTTATAGCTTATGTCTAAGTTTATCCCTACTCGTGGTTGCATTATTCCATATCCTTCTGTTACTATATTTTCTTGTTTGTCTATTTCTGGTTTGTTTAGTATGTGTGCCATTGCTCCTACTAGCTCAAATGCTGAGTTTAATACTAGGTCTGTATCTGCATCTAATGTTATTATATATTTTATCTTTTTTAGTGTTTTTGATATTGTGTCTATATTTTGCCTTTCTTCTGGAGTTATTGCATTTTGATTTTCTATTTGCTTTTGTATTGTGTTTATTTTAAATGGATTTTTGCGTTGTAAAATGTATTGGTTAAATTGATTTATCATTCCTCTTTTACGTTCCCAACCTAAATAGGAATTTTCTTTTTCGTTCCATTCTCTTTTTCTGTATATAAAATTGAATATTGGAAATTCTTTATTTGGATATTTTTTATTTAATATTTCTACTTGTTTTTGTCCTTCTTGAATGACTTCTTCGTCAAATTTTTCTTCTTGAATGTTGCTTTCTGAGCAGTCTCCTAATAATGTAAAATACAAATTCTCTGATTTATTTGCTAGATAAAATACTTCCATTTTTTTGAACATCTCGGCAACTTTTTCTTTGCTTTTTAATATTGTTGGAATTATTACCATTGTTGTATGCTCTTTGTCTATTCCATTTGAAAAATCTATTTTAGGTATTAATTTGGGTTTGATTGTTTTGTTTAAGATTGTTTGTGTTATTTGTATAATTACTTCACTTGATGGTATTAAAAATAGTATAAAACTTATGATTTGAATTATTGTGTTTTTTGTTTTTATATTTATAATGCTACTTAGTATCGCTGATAAAATTATTGTTAAAATTGTTATTGTTGTTATATATATTTTTGTTTTTGCTTGTGGTGTTTTTTCTTTTTTGTTTGTGTATTCTAACTTTTGGTATAATTTGTTTATTCCATTATCTATTAGGTAATATCCTATGTGTGATTTTTTTGATAACTTAGATGTATTTTCTTCTTCTATTTTTGATTGATTTATTTGTTTTTCTTTCTCTTCTATTGTTGCTTGCTCTTGGGCTAGTTCTAATGTTTTTCTTGCTATATAAATTTCGGATATTTTTGTTTTTTTGCTTATTTCTTTTATTTTTCCTCTATAATATTCCTTTGTTTTATAGTCCATTTTTTCATATACTTTTGCTGGGTCTTTTTTTAGTATTTCTTCTACTCCGTTTATTTTTTCGAATATTTCTAAAAAGTTTATTCTTTGAATTTCTTTAATGCTTGTTATGCTGTTTCCCATTAATACTTTTTGTGTTGCTATTTCAAAGTGTTCTTTTTTTATGACATCAGATACGGTGGTGCCGAGTTTTTCAACTACTTCTTCTAGTACATTTAGGTATGCATTTGCTTTCTTCCCATATCTTTTTAAAATGTATGACATGTATTCTATAAATGGGTATCTCATGTCTTGTGATATTTCTTTTTCTATTTTGTTGTTTTTGAATTTTATTTGATTTTTTTCTTTGTTTTCTAGTAATCTTTCTGCTATGTTTTCTGCTTTGTATTTTTGTATTTGACTGCTATATATCTGTGCACATATTTCTGTTATATTTTCTATAATTGCTATTTGCAAGAATATTCCTATGTTCCATATTTCGTCCATGCTTAGTGTTTTTTTGTTTTGATAGCTTATTAAGTAGTCTTTTAGGTTTTCTTTTTCTATTTTGTTGTCTGTGTATGCAACTATTTCTGATGCTAGCTCGTATATTCGTGCAAAGCATTTGTATTCTCCGTTTGCTATTCCTACAAAGTTTGTATATTTTTTTATTGGTAGTTCTTTTTGAATTTGTTTTACTGTTTGTTCGATTATATAGAAGTTGTCTAGTAGCCATTCTCCTGCTGGATGTATGTTTATTCCTAGCTTTAGATGCTCATTTAGCAGGTTGTATACTTCTTCTATTGTTTTGAAGTTTTCTTCTAGTTGTGGTATTGGATATGTGTTTTTTTGTGTTTTTGGTGTTGTGTTGTGGCTTGATGCTATTTTTTCTAGGTGTTTTTCTAGTTGATTTTTTTCTAGCATTGTGCCTGTTATTTTTAGCTTTTTGTTTTCTTTCAAAAGAATTCCACTCCTTGTTTTGGTTTTTGTTTTTATTGTGTGCCAAAGAGTGGAAATTTATTCAATTTTAAAATAAATTTGGATGTGATTAATGTTGTATGTATTGCTATGTTAAAGGAGACCACAATTAGTGGTCTCCTTGTATATTTTATTTATCTTTCTTCGCCTAAGCTTTCTGTTTTTATATTTTCTATTTGGCTTTCTTTATACTTTACTATTGAATTTATAAATCTTTGTTTATAAGTTTCTTTAATTTCTTTTGAATTTCCTGGTTCATCCATTGCTGTGCTCCAGTCTATTCCAGTATCTACAATGCTTTCAACATTTGATAGCACTTTAGCACCATAGTCTTGTATTTCTTTATAATATCCTGAATGATTTAATATTCCCTCTTTATTTATTTCTTCTTTATTTTCATTGTATACAGTTACTGTTATTACTCCTCCATCTGTATCAACAAGTCTTTTATCACCATCTTCTTTATTTTTTAATCTTATTATTTTATTTCCATCTTTGTCTATGTCTTCAACCAATGAAGTTTCTGCTCTTGTTTTATGAGTTTTTATATCATCTTTGTTAATATTAGTTTTATATTCATTGTTATATTCTTTTGCATATACTGTTTTTATATAGTCGACTACTTCTGTTGAAGTTTTTAAGTTTTCAACTTCTTTTTCTACCTTTTCTTCTAATGTTGGTTCACTATTTTCTTTTTGAATTGTTTCTAAATTACTTTCATTAACTTTTATTCCGTCTATAAATACTTTTCTATCTTTTATATTTATTACGTTTATATCTTTGTCTGTCTTTTCTGCATCTAATGTTATTTCATTTTTTGATTTGTCTATTGCTCTACTTCCTGAGTTTAGTAATGCTACTCCTTCGATTGTTGATGCTGATGCTAATATTCCTAATGCAACTAATATTGCTCTTGTTTTTCTTTTTCTTGATTCTTCTCTTACAACTTTTTTTGCTACCTTTCTTGCTTCTTCTTTGGTTAGCGGTGGTTTTCCATTATTTTCTCTTGCTTTATTTATGTTATATATTTTTTCTTTTATTTTCCTTGTGTCTTTAACACCATTTGCAAATGCACTTTGTTTCTTTTTCATATCTTTTCTCCTTATTTTTATTTTACTATCTATATTATATACTATATATTTTTTAATTTCAACTATATTCTCTATTATTTTTTGTCATTTTTTGTATTTTTTCATATTATATATTAATCAGGCAATATGTTTGATAAGAAAAAATGAAAGGATGAATTTTATGGAAATGGAAGAAAAAAAACATGTGTGTCCTATACTAGATGTTGACGGCCTTGTATCAGGAGGTAAGCAATTTGACCTTGATATAACTTTACCAGAAGACAACCGTGACGTAATATATGGAGTTATAAAAGACTGTTTCAAAGAGCCAATACGTGATGCTGTAGTTAAGCTAACAGAAATTGTTTATGATTGTGGAAAAGAAATCAGAAAACCAATAGGTCACACATTTACAGATAAAGAAGGCGAGTTCGTATTTGGTCCCCTTTGTCCTGACAGACATTATGCAATTCAAATTTGGGCAAATGCCACAAAGAAAATAAAAATTTGTGCAAAATGTCATCATGAAGGTAAATGTTTAAAAGGTGATAAACATGATAAATGCGATTGCTTTATAGATGATAAAAAGCCTCATTTTGATGAAAAACCTTGTGATGATAAAAGAGATTGTTGCGAATAGTGTAAAAAATTTACAGTATGTATGTTAAAATGGATGCTATTTTTAGCATCCATTAATTATAATTGTTTTATAAAATTCCTACTTTTTTTGCAAATTTTTTTCCTTTTTTCATCATTTTGTTTTTATTTAGCATATCGGTATCATTATACATCATAAAAAGTCCTGTAGCTATAATGCCTCCCATTAATAAACCTTTTGTAAATTTCATTTTTTATCTCCTTCCTAAGGTCCAAATTTTATCAAAAAAATTATTTTTCAATATTGTTAGTCCTTCTAAAAATATTTTTTCTGTTTTTATTTTTTTTATTCATTTTGTATATAGTATATATTTCATGACTGGCAATTATTGCTAAAAAAATTCCAAATAATTTTCTTAATTTTTGTACATCTGTATGAATAGATAAATTTGCCCCTATTATGGCTCCTAATATTCCAAAAATTGAAATCATTGTTGCTACTCTTAATTTTATGTTTTTGTTTTTTATGTTTACGATTATTGCTACAATTGATGTTGGGATAAAAAATATTAGGTTTGTGGCTTGTGCAATATGTTGTTCTAGTCCACACATATTTGTTAGTAAAAATATAAGTATTGTTCCTCCACCCATGCCAGTCCCGCTTACAATTCCTGAAACTAGCCCAATTATAATTTCTTTCATATTTTTATTCCTTATTTCTAATTATTTGTTCTGCAATGTTTGTTAAGCATTTATCACATTTTAACATTTGTGCTATTATTATTTTTCTTAGATCTTCATCTTCTATGTTGTCCACTAGGTCTAAAAATTTTTGTAATTCGAATAAATATTTTTCGTTTTTGTTTTTCCATCTACTTTCTTCTAATATTCTTTGGTTCATTTTTTGTTTCCTTCCTTTGTTTTTATTTTGGTCCATTTTAATATTAACCTATTTTTTATCTTTTTTTACATTTTTTTCATAAAAAGCCTTTTTTATTTTATAAACTCTTTATATTTTTATTTGATTATCATTTTTAGTGATACATATACTAAAAATATTGTAAAAGCAATTTTTAAATATTTTTCTGGAATTTTTTTTAATAATTTTGCCCCAATATACCCTCCTATTGCTCCTCCTATTCCGCATAAAATGGCTACGTTCCAATTTATAAAGTTTCCTTTATAATAAAATATACTACTTGTTAGTACCATTGGTAGTATACAAAATACTGATGTTCCTCTTGCCTTTTGTGAGTCTATATTTAATAAGTATAAAAATGCTGGTACTAGTATTAGTCCTCCTCCTGTTGAAAAAAATCCACTTATAAGCCCTGCTATAAATCCTATTAACGCTAATTTTATATATTTTTTAAATTGTTCCTTATTTTCTCTGAGCATAAAAAAACCTACTTTTCTTTTTAAGTAGGTTTCCCAATTTTTTCTTTTTTATTCTGGAATGTTTTCGTCTTTTATATAATATTTTGTTCCTAACATTTTGTCTGGTAAGTATTGTTGTTCTACCCAGTGTCCTGGGAAATCATGTGGATATAAATATCCTTCGTTATATCCTAGTTTTCTCATGTCTTCTATTGGTGCATTTCTAATGTGCATAGGAATTGTTCCTGTGTCTTTGTTTTGTACATCTTCTAGTGCTTTATTTACTGCCATATATGATGCATTAGATTTTTTGGATGTTGCTACATATATTGCAGCTTCTGAAAGTAATATTCTTGCTTCTGGCATTCCAACCATATGTACTGCTTGCATTGCTGCATTTGCTACAACAAGTGCATTTGGATTTGCCATGCCAACATCTTCTGATGCTGCAATTACAATTCTTCTTGCTAAAAACATAGGGTCTTCTCCTCCATTTAATGCTCTTGCTAAGTAAAATACAGTTGCATCAGGGTCTGAGCCTCTCATAGATTTTATGAATGCACTTATATTATCATAGTGTGTGTCTCCTTTTTTGTCAAATATTGCTTTTCTACTTTGTACACAGTTCTTTATAACTTCATCTGTTATGTGAATGTATCCATCTGCTTCCATATTTGTAGTAAGTACTGCTATTTCTAGACCGTTCAAGGCTGTTCTTACATCTCCATTTGCTATGGCTGCTAGTTTTTTTAATGTTTTGTCTTCAATTTTTATGCTATACTGTTTTAGCCCGTCTTCTCTTGTTAGTGCATTTTTTAGTATTGTGTAGATGTTTTCTTCTGTTAATGGCTCTAGCTTTATGACCATTGACCTTGATATTAAAGCTTTGTTTACTTCAAAATATGGGTTTTCTGTTGTTGCTCCAATTAAGATTATAAGCCCATTTTCTACATATGGAAGTAGTGCATCTTGTTGCAGTTTGTTAAATCTGTGGATTTCGTCTATAAAAAGTATACTTTTCCCTGTTGGATTTATCATAAAATTTTTGGTTTCTTCAATTACTTTTTTTATATCTGATACGCCTGCTGTTACTGCATTTATTTTATAAAATTTGTATTGTGTTGTTTCACTAATTACTTTTGCTAGTGATGTTTTTCCACATCCTGGGGGTCCAAATAATATGATGCTTGATAATCTATCTGCTTTTATTGTTCTATATAAGATTTTGTCTTTTCCTAGTACATGCTCTTGTCCGACATATTCTTCTAATGTTTTTGGTCTCATTCTGTATGCTAGTGGCTCGTTACTGTTCATAATTTCCCCCTTAATCTTGTTTTATTTTCCTAGTATTGTTAGTCCTTTTCTTATTAGTTCTTCTGTTGTCATATTTTCTTTTACTAATTTATCAAATGCTTTTTCTATTTCACGTTTGTTGTATCCTAGGACTTGTAGTGCTGCAATTGCTTCTTGAATTTTTTCTTCGTTTTCTATTTTTTCTTCTAATTTTGTTTTGCTTGAGTTTATTCCTTTTACTGCTTTGGTTAGTTCTTGTATTTGTTCTTCTTTTTTCATTTTGTCTTTTAGTTCTAGTATTATTCTTTGTGCTGATTTTGCTCCTATTCCTGGTATTTGTGTTAGTGTTTTTACGTCTTCTGATATTATTGCTAATGCAAATTCTGTTGGCTCACATACGTCTAACATTGCTATTGCTGTTTTGGCTCCTATTCCGCTTACTGATATTAGTAGTTCGAACATTCTTAGTTCTTCTAGACTGTTGAATCCGAATATACTGATGTCGTCTTCTCTTACTTTGTAGTATGTGTGTACTTTTATTTTTTCTCCTATGTTTCCTAGTTTTTCTATTCCTGTTTCTGACATGAATACTTTGTACCCTAGTCCGCCTACGTCTATTACTATGTATCCTGTCATTTTCATTTCTAGTGTTCCTTGTATATATGCTAACATAATTTTCTTCCTTTCGCTTCACTTCGTTACGCTCATCGTCATACAAAATTTCACTATATGTTGTAAAAGTATGTTGCTTCTAAGTCTGCTTCGTGCATCAATAGTGCTAGTGGATATTTTTTGTATGCTGCTCCTATTGTGTTATATAGTTCTTTTGGCTCTGTGTATCCCATGTGCCAACGTATTGAGTATTTTTCTTCTGGAGTTAGTTTTATGTATTCTGTTATCATCATTACTGATTTTTCTCCATGTCCATATGGTATTGTGTCATCTACTGTGTAGTATGGTACTTTTTCCCATACTCCTAGTGCGTTTTTGGCGTTTCTATAGTCTATTTTGTAGAAGTTTGCTTTGCATAGATCGTGTAGTAGTGGTACTAGTATTAGTGTTTCTGGGTTTATGTTTAGTGGCTCTATGTTTGTTTCTACTTTGTGTTTTAGTATTTCGTATACTTTCATGCTGTGCTCTACTAACCCTCCTTCATAGTTTCCGTGGAATCTTGTGCTTGCTGGGGCTGTAAAGAAGTCTGTTTTTTCTATGAATTCTATTAGTTCGTTTATTCCTTCTCTTTTGATTTGTTTTAGTAGTTCTAAAAATTGTTCTTTCATTTTTTTCACCTGTTCTTTCTTGACTTTTTTAAATTTATATTTTATAATGTATTTAGAAAATAAGAGACCACAAAATGTGGTTGCCAATTGTTTGATACTTTTAGTCCATATCTAGCTGGCTGCAAGATATGGCTTTTTATTATTTGCTCAAAATTTTAGCTAGTGCTATTATTAAGCCAAATGTGATAATAGTTTTCTTTTTTTCATTTTCTTTGCTTATTATATAAATTTTTATTTAAAAAGTCAATAGTTTTTATACAAATTTTTGTTTGTTTTTGTTGGTTAAAAATATTTCTTTTTGCATATTAAGAGATTAAAAAAGTGCTCTCCACCCTTTAGGTTTGAGCACTTTTTTTATTTCTACTTTTTATGTTTTATTGTATTATATATGTTCCGTTTGTTTCTTGAAGTATAGCATTAGAATTTAAGCAAACCAAAGGTCTGAATCCTATAGTAGTATAATACGGTGTCTCACGACATATATTACCGTCTGAAAATACTCCCATTAAGCCATCTCCATCATTACTAGCTGTAGGAGTTGATAAGACCATTGCATATGCATCCAATTGTGAACTTATTACATATAAACTATCATTTGATTTTAAATATTTAAAGCTATCTGTTATATAAGTATCCCAATTTGTTCCTCCATCTGTACTTATTTGATATCCCACATATCCTGTTGTATCTGTTGCTTTTGCTTTGTATTTGTTCGCTTCTGATATTTTGTATTTTTGGTTATATGACTCAAATAATATTTCTAATGATGGTCCTCCAATTGCATATTCTGCTTTTCCTTCCGCATCTTTATATCCACTCCATGCCGTTGTATCCATCATATATGCTACTGATTTCATATTAGGATTTGTGCTTGTGAATTTCTGTTCGAAAAAGCTGTTATTTAATTTTTGTAAGCTTGTTAATATGCTTTCTGAGCCTACATAATCACTATATACATTTGAAAAATATGCACTTCTTTTATAACTACTATCTCCAGCATTTGGTTTATGCTCTGTTGCCACTCCATCTTTTGTACTTGCTGGTAAGTTTTCTCTTTCTACATAATTATCTGCTATTAAGTATATATTTGTTCCATCTGAATAAAATATCTTCCATCCAACATCTGTTGTTACTCCTGCCGGTGTATATTCAACTGATTTTCCATAAATTTCATCTTTATTTTCTGCTTTTGCTATATCTGATGCTGTTAACTTATCTCCATATTTAATTAATTCCCTTTCATATTCATCCAATGTTGCTTTTTGATTTGCTTCAGCTTCTGCTGTTTTTTTCTTTGCTTCTTGTGCTTTTTGAAATATCCCTGTATTTGTTAATGACATTATTGATATTCCTGCTAAAATAAGCAAAATAATAACTGTTATTACTAATGCCACTAATGTTATTCCTTTTTGCATTTCTTTTGTTTTTCTCATTCTACCTTTTTCTCCCTTCTCATTGTAGAGTTTTTTGCGTCTTCTGCAGTTTGTTTCTGCATTTTAATTTTAACATAACAAAATTTGCATTTCAAGAATTTTTATGTATTTTATTCTCACAAATCAAAAAAAGAATTCTTTATTGAATTATACCCTATTTGTTTTAGTATAATTCATATAGAATTCTTTTTATAATAAAAACTTATTACAAACACATATTTTTTATTCTTTCAATTGCTTCAATTGTATTTTCCTTAGTATTAAATGCTGTAAGTCTAAAATATCCTTCACCATGTGGTCCAAAGCCACTTCCAGGTGTTCCAACAACATTAGCATTATCTAATAACTTATCAAAAAATTCCCATGAAGTCATGCCTTCTGGAATTTTAAGCCAAATATATGGTGAACTAACTCCCCCATATACTTTAAAGCCTGCATCTTTTAAGCCTTCTCTTATGATTTTAGCATTTTCTAAATAATAATTTATATTATCTTTTATTTGTTTTTGACCTTCTTCTGTATAAACTGCTTCTGCTGCTCTTTGAGTGATATATGGTGTTCCATTAAATTTTGTGCAAGTTCTTCTATTCCATAGTCTATTTAAGCTTACTTTTTCTCCATTTTCTCTGTATCCTTTTAAGTCTTTTGGTATTACAACATATCCACATCTTATTCCTGTAAATCCTGCTGTTTTTGAGTAGCTTTTAAATTCTATTGCTACTTCTTTTGCTCCCTCTATTTCATAAATGCTATGTGGTATGTTTTCTTCTGTTATAAATGCTTCATATGCAGCATCATATAAAATAATTGATTGATTTTCTTTTGCATATTCTACCCATTTTTTTAGCTCATTTTTATCTAATACTGTTCCTGTTGGATTGTTTGGAAAGCAAAAATATATCAAGTCAACTTTTTCTTTTGGTAATTCTGGTTTGAAATCATTTTCTGCGGTTACTGGTAAATATACTATATTTTCGTATTTTTCTTTTTCTTTATTGTATTTTCCGCTTCTTCCTGACATTACATTTGTGTCTAAATATACTGGATAAACTGGGTCTGTAATTGCTACTTTGTTATTTTTTGCAAATATGTCTACTATATTTCCGCAGTCGCATTTTGAGCCATCTGATACAAATATTTCGTCTTTTGATATTTCTATATCTCTTGTTTTGTAATCATTTTTTAATATTGCTTCTCTTAAAAAATCATATCCTTGTTCTGGTCCATATCCTCTAAACCCTCGCTCTGTTCCCATTTCTTCTACTGCTTTTTGCATTGCTTTTATACATGCTGGAACTATTGGTTTTGTTACATCTCCAATTCCTAATTTTATTATTTTTTTGTCTGGATGTTTTTCTGTATATTCTGCTACTTTTTTTGCTATTGTTGAAAATAGGTAACTGTCTTGTAATTCTAAAAAGTTTTCATTTATATAACTCATCTAATCGCCTCCTCGTAAAGTTCTCCGTCAAATACTGTTACTGCTGGGCCTGTCATATATATATGATTGTCTTTTTCATTCCATTCTATATTTAATGTTCCACCTAATAATTCTATATTTACATTTCTATCTGTTAGGTCATTTAAATTGCATGCAACTGCTGTGGCACATGCACCTGTTCCACATGCTAGTGTTTCTCCAGCACCTCTTTCCCAAACTCT
Source organism: uncultured Clostridia bacterium (assembly GCA_934132805.1). Classification (GTDB taxonomy): domain Bacteria; phylum Bacillota; class Clostridia; order TANB77; family CAG-508; genus CAG-269. Next base: position 19,346 of record CAKPAB010000007.1, read on the forward strand.
CATTTTGATGTTGTTTTTGTCTATGATTTGTGCAAATTCTATATTAGCTTTTTTAGGAAATGCTTTATCTATTTCTAGTATTTTTCCATATTTTTCTACATCAAATTCTTTTGTGTTTTCTACTATTGTAATGGCGTGTGGGTTTCCCATTGATACACATGTGAATTTGAATTTTTTGCCTTCTGCTTCTAGTTCTAGATTTTTTACCGGTTTTTCTGTTGATATTACTGGTATTTTTTCTGCTTCTAGTATTGGCTCTCCCATGTCTACTCGTACAGTTTCTACTTTTCCTTCTTTTGTGTTTAATATTAATGTTTTTATTCCTGCAAGTGTTTCGATTTTTATTGTTTTTTTGTTTGTTAGGCCTTTGTCATATACAAATTTTCCTACACATCTTATTCCGTTCCCACACATTTCTGCTTCACTTCCATCAGAATTGAACATTTTCATTTTAAAGTCGGCAATGTTGCTTTTGCATATTAAAATTAGGCCGTCTGAGCCTATTCCGAAGTTTCTGTTGCTTACAAATTTGGCTAGTTTTTCTTCTTTTTCTATTTTTTGATTTATGGCATCTATGTATACATAGTCGTTTCCTAGCCCGTGCATTTTTGTAAATTTTATCATTTTCTTCACCTCTTATAGGTATTAATAGTTGGTAGAATATAGTTATGTTCTACCGCCTTGTATTTTATCATATGTTTTTTTGTTTTACAAGTTTTTTTGACATACTCATTTTTTTTATATATAATGTTCTTGCAAGATAATATTTAAAATCTACAAAGGATGGTGTTTTATATGAAATTTATAAAAAAAATACTTTTCGCAATAATACTATTAATAATAATAATCTGTTTAATAATACTTGGAATTGGCAAAATATATTACAACAATGCCTTAAAAGAAAAGCCCCTAATTACCAGAATTGATGAAGTTACCGGAAAAGAAAATTTTGTAAAATTTGAAGATATGGCTGCTGATTATAGAAATGCTGTAATTAGTGTAGAAGACCACAGATTTTATGACCATGGACCTGTTGATTTTATCGCAATCGGCCGTGCTATTTTTACAAATATCAAAAATGGTGAACTTCAAGAAGGAGGAAGTACTATAACTCAACAAGTTGCTAAAAATATTATATTTTCTCAAGATAAATCTTGGGTTAGAAAGATTGGTGAAATTTTTGCTTCTTATGATTTAGAAAAAAACTATTCTAAAAAGGAAATTTTTGAGTTGTATGTAAATTCTGCATATTTTGGTGATGGATATTATGGTATTTATGATGCAAGTTATGGATATTATAATAAGTCCCCTAAAGATTTAAGTTTAGATGAAGCTTCTATGCTTGCTGGTGTTCCTAATGCTCCTTCTGTTTATGCTCCAACTGTAAATCAATCTTTGGCAAAAAAACGTCAATATCATGTTTTGAATACAATGCTTGAGTATGGTTATATAACTAAAGAGCAAGCTATGTCTATTAAATAATTGTGCTATTTTTTTAAGACCTTCATATATTAAAATATGGAGGTCTTTTATGAGAGTTTTATTTATTAAAAGTAGAAAACGTTTATTTTTTATTTTTTTTATTATAGTTCTTGTAATTTTTCTGTCTATATTTTTTATTCATAATACTCCTTCTTATGCTGTGGAGTTTGCCAAAAATTCTTTTTTTAATATTGATGTTACTATTTCTTTAAATGATATTGAGAAGTCTAATGATAAAAAGGCTTATTTGACTTTTGACGATGGTCCTACGGTAAAAGCTACTGGAAAAATTTTGGATGTTTTGAAAGAGTCTAATGTTAAGGCTACCTTTTTTGTTGTTGGTAAACATGTAAAGGAACATCCTGAATTAGTTAAAAGGGCTTATGATGAGGGGCATTATATTGCTAATCATGGTTATAATCATAATAATAAAGTTTTGTATAAGGATATGGATTCTTTTAAAAATGAGATTGTTTCTACTGATGCTGAAATTTCAAAGGCTATTGGTGTTGAAAATTATTGTTCTCATATTTTTAGGTTTCCTAACGGATATATGTCACATATATATTCTAGTCAAAAAAAGGATGCTTTGTCTGTTTTGTCTAGTTTAAATTATGTTTATGTGGATTGGAATTGTTTGAATATGGATTCTGAACGTAAATATTCAAATTATCAATTGATTAATAATCTTAAGAGGACTTCGAAGAATAAAGGTACTTTGATTATTTTGATGCATGATACTGCAGATGTTAATAAAACTTATAATATACTAAAGGAGTCTATTTCTTACTTAAAGTCTGAGGGTTATGAATTTTCTAATTTTTATGATTTTATTAATAAATAGTCTTATTTTATTTGAATTTTTGTTTTTATTTTATTAATAAATCTTGTTGTTGATTTTTGGCTTTTATTAATAAATAGTTTTAGTTTGTTGTTTTTCTGCTGTTTTTTTGTTATTCTGTTTTATTGTTCTATTTTAACTATATTACCAGTTGGTTAATCAAATTATTATTTTTATATTTTGGGTAATTTTTCTGTAACTCATTGGTTATAGTTCTATAATAGTTGGTGTGGAGGGGTTAGATGAATTTTAATTTAGAAAACTTTAGTTATAGATTAACTGTTTTATTGGATGAAAATAATATGTCTCAAACACAATTGGCAGAAAAAGTTGGGGCTACAAATGTTACAATTTGTAGATATATTAATGGTGAGAGAATTCCTAGAATTGATGTTGTTTCCAAAATTGCTGCTGTTTTTAATGTATCTTTAGATTATTTGCTTGGTATTTCTGATAATACGGACCCTAATAGTTTGAGTACAAATGAAGATTTAGATATTGCTTTGTTGATGAAAAATTTGTATTCGCTAGAGGGTAACAAGCATTTGTCTAAAAAGCAAATTGATATGATTAAGGCTTTGTTGCTTGCTAATAAAGATTTTATTTTATCAGCTTAAAAAAAGTTGCCTAATGGCAACTTTTTTATTCTTTTTTCTGTTTTCCACATGCTCCACAGAATTTAAATTTTCCTGGATTTTCTACTCCACATTCGCATACCCATTTTTCCTCTGTATCACTTTCTGTTGGTTGTGATGGTGTACTTGCTTGTTCATTTTGTTGTTGTGCTGGTTGTGGATTCACTTGTGTATTTTGTTGTTGTACTGGTTGTGGATTATTTTGCCATGGTCCTGTTGCAGCTCCTCCTACAACGTTTCCTGATGCCATGTTCATCATTCCAATTCCCATAAATCCATTTGCTGCACCATTAGCATTTTCTGCAGCTTTTTGTGTTGCTTCTGCATATGCTCCAACAAGTCTTCCTTGTTGCATATAAGAATTTGCACTTAATTCGTAGTCGTCTATTTTCTTTTCACTTTCTTCTGTTAATGTTACTGATTCTACTGCAAAGCCTGTAATTGTTAATCCACGTCTTTTTGTGTTTTCATCATATACAGCTGCATCCATCATCTGTTTTATTTCGTCTGTGTAACTTGGCATTTCTAATACTGGTACTTTGTATTTTGAGTTGCCTAATTCGTTTGTTACATTTTGGAATACTGCCATTACTTCTGTTCTGATTTGTTCTACAACATCTGCTTTTTTATATACATCTGCTGTTCCTGCTATTTCACTCATAAATAATGCAGGATTTGATATTTTAAATGTGTATTTACCAAAGCATTTTATTTCTACTCTTAGTGGTATGTTTTCTCCTGTCATTTGGTTTGGAATGGCATGTGACCAGTCTTGGAATGGTATTGGTGCTGGTGTTCCAAATTTGTTATCCATTATTTCTTTTGTATTAAAGAAAAATACTGCTTGTTGTTTTGATGTTGCCCCATTATATGTGAATCTTTGCCACATTTCTTTGAATACCTCTCCAAATTGTCCTGCAAAAAATGATGGTGATGATGATTCGTCAAATTCATATACTCCTTCTTCTGCTGTTGCGTCTATTACTTTACCATTGTCATATATAATTGCACATTGTCCTGGTGCTACTATTATTGTACTTTTGTTTGTTATTACTCCTGTTGGTGTTGTTTTCTTTACCATTAATATTTCATTTCCTAAGTCCTCACATCTTATTGCTTCTTTCCATTGGTCATGCATTGTGCTTCCTATAGCACTTGCTGCTGCTTTAATTAATCCCATAATAATTCCTCCTATTTTACATTCTTTCTAAATTAGATAGTACCCATCCATGGTCTTCTATTTTTATTAGACTTCCACAATATTCGCATTTGCCTGCTAATGCTACTTTTGTTGGTGCTCCACAGTTTGGACAGTTTGCTGATTTAACTTTTGGTCCGCCTGCTTGTGTTAGTACTCCTCTTTTTCTGACAAATGTTAATTTATATGTGTGTGTTAGTCTCGTTGTTGTATTTCCTTTTAGTACTGCTCCAGTTTTTTCGTCTTTTATATAGTCTATCATTGATGAATTCAACGCTATACTTAGAATGTCTTTGTCTGCTGTTTGTTCAAAACTGTTTAATTGTGCATAGTTTATACATATTCTGTCCATTACATTTATTGTTCCGTTGTTTATATATCCTTGCAATTGATTTTTGTGTTGTTCAAATAGTTCGTTTGTTTCGTATAGTCTTATTTCTTCCCAGTTTCTTTCTGTCCATGCCATTTGTAATTTTACAAATATGTCTTTTGCCCATGCTGTGAATTCTTCTCTGTTGAAGTTTTCATCTATTGCTTTTACCTTTGCTTCTATTTCTTTTTCGTTTCCATAGATTGAGTTATTTGTTATATTTGTGTTTGAATTGTAGTTGTATGGTGTTTCTTTTTTGCCTTTTGTTTTGTTATATATTATTATTCCTATGATTATTACTGCCCATATTATTATTCCTGCTCCGTCTGAGTCTCCTCCACTTCCACTACTGCTCCATGAGCTTCCATAATCACTGCTGCTCCATGAACTTCCTGAGTCACTACTCCATGAACTTCCGCTGTCATATGATTCGAAGCTTCCTACGTCTGCTAGACTGTGTGTTGCTATTGTTGTTATTATTATAAATGTTAGTGCTATTATTGTGTTTTTGATTTTTTTGTTTTTCATTTGTTTTCCCCCTTATTTTTTTCTATATTGTTATTATATATTTTGTTGTCGATTATTGTCAATGTTATTTTTTGTATTTTGATATTTATTTTTTTAGTTTCGGATACAATTGGTAACAGCCCAGCAATTTGCTGGGCTGCGGAGTTAATATTTTATAAAAGATTTTTTATGTCTGTGATTACCATTTCTGGAAAATCATCTTCTAGCTCATAAATATCATTTACGAACTGACACTTAAACTCTTTTACTATGAATTCACATTTTCCTACAAATGTGAGTTTTTTAATTTGTATAGCTTTTTTTGTTCTGTTTACTAAAGCTATACTTCGAGGTTTTTTTATTACCTCTTTAAATGAGACATCTCGGCAGTCGTTTCCGTCAAATGCAAAAATGTCTACCTTTCTGTTGTACTTACAAAATTCCACTTCTGTTTCTGTAGCTTTTATTGTTACTCCTAGATGAGTTTCCTTTGTGTACTTCTCATCCACTTCACTTGACAATACATTCGATTTTACTGTTGCCATAGATGTTTCATTTTGCACCACATTTGCCTTTTCCTTTTCTTCTTTAGAAATCTTTTCTTTTTTAACCTCTTCTAAAGAAGTACTCTCTATTGTGTCTTCTATACTACTTACTATGTAGTATAGAAACTCAAATCCACGGCATTTGGCTTTTAGCGCTAAGTTTTTGTCTGCAGTTACAAGTGTTGGCCGTTCATTTGTAGGCAATTCTAACAGATAATCTATGATTATATCATCTGCTTCTCTTGCATCCTTGTATCTGTATGGTACAAGGTGATATTTTCCGCTGAAGTCTTTTAAAAGTGTGTCCTCAATTGTTCTTATTTTATATTTGAGGTCTTCACTTTTTTCTTCATTTTTCTTTAGGTTACCAAACTCTTTTATTACACAGTATAATACTGTTACTGAGTCTGCTGCTTCAATAACATCTATACACTTGTCAAATGCTACTGTGCATGTGTCTATTAGCACCTTTTTCGTTTGTGCTTTCGGTGATTTTATAAATACTTCTGCATTATTACTGCTTGTCACCTTAGTTTTTTTCTGCTGCGTGTTTCTTTTTAATTTTCTCAGATATATTTTTGCAGTATTGGTAGTGTATCCCAAACTTTCGAAATATTCTACAGTTGGATTTTCCGGAAAAGTGTTTATCCGTTTTTTAATCTCTTCCTTTGATAATCCTTGATGAATAAGCCTTCCAATTTCATTTTTTTTCATTTTATTTCCTCCTTTTTTATTGATAGATATACTTATTTTCTATCAGTCTCAGTGCAAGTAGCTTTATTATAACACTTTATGTAAAATAATGCAAATTATTTTTTTGAATTTTTATTCTGAAGGATGCATAAGAAAAAGCACCCTAAAGGTTAGATTCCTATTAGGGTGCTAAATTGACATGTGAGCTTGCTTATTCTTCAATTTTTCCAGTATATTCTACTAGAATAAATGGGCCAACTGCCACGAAACTTTTTTCTTTGCATTTTCTATATGCTATTCGGCCGTCTTCTGTGAAGCCAATTGGCTCTGCAACCTGCTTTGCCCGTATAAAGCTTCTGCTACCGAAAAACGATATATCTTCCAAAATTGCATATGTTGTTGTGTTCCCCAAAGCCATTTTAAACTCATGTTTCATGTCGTTCCTCTCTTTCTTTAGTAGGCTCAATTGTTGAGCCATTAATCATGTTGTATTGTTGCAAGTTTTATTATAACATATCTTGTTCCGAAAGTCAAATTATGTAAATTTATTTTTGTAACTTTTCAAATAATTGATATAGGCTAATTTATGCATTTATTTTTCTAAATCAATTTTTATATGTACATCTTTTAATTGTTGTTCAGAAACAACTGAAGGTGCTCTCATAAGTAAATCTCTAGCCCTCTTATTTTTAGGGAATGCTATTACTTCTCTAATATTTTGAGAATCTTCAATTAACATTACCATTCTGTCTACACCAGGTGCTGCGCCAGCATGTGGAGGTGTTCCATATTGGAATGCATTATATAATGCACCAAATCTATTTTTAACATCTTCTTCTTTGTATCCTGCAATTTCAAATGCTTTTACCATTATTTCTGGATTGTGGTTTCTTACTGCTCCTGATGCCATTTCGTATCCGTTACATACTAGGTCATATTGATATGCTAATATGTCTAATGGGTCTTTTGTTTCTAGTGCTTCCATTCCTCCTTGTGGCATTGAGAATGGGTTATGGTTAAAGTCTATTGTTCCTTCATCTGATAATTCATACATTGGGAAGTCTACTATGTAACAGAATCTATATGTATCTTTTTCTAGTAAGTCTAATCTTTTTCCTAATTCAATTCTGACTAAGCCTGCTATTTTTTGTGCTGTTTTGAATTCATCTGCTATGAAGAATACACTTGAGTTTTTGTCCATTCCGAATTCATTTATTAATTGTTCTTTTATATCATCTGTAATGAATTTTGCTATTCCACCTGTAACTTCTCCTGATTCTTCATATTTTGTCCAAGCTAGTCCTTTTGCTCCTACTTCATCTGATGTTGCATATTCTGTCATTTTGTCAAAGAATTTTCTTCCTTGTTCTGCTCCTTTTGGCACTATTATTGCTTTTATTGTTTTTCCTTCAAATGCTTTGAAGTCTGAATTTTTGAAGCATTTTGTTACATCTTGAATTATTAATGGGTTTCTTAAATCTGGTTTATCAATTCCGTATTTTTCCATTGCTTCTCTATATGGAATTTTGATAAATGGTCCTTCGTCTACTTTCCATGTTGTGAATTTTTTGAATGTGTATGGTACAACTTCTTCTATTACTTTGAATACATCTTCTTGTGTTGCAAAGCTCATTTCAAAGTCTAGTTGGTAAAATTCTCCTGGTGCTCTGTCTGCTCTAGGATCTTCGTCTCTAAAACATGGTGCTATTTGGAAGTATTTATCAAATCCTGATACCATTAATAATTGTTTAAATTGTTGTGGTGCTTGTGGTAGTGCATAAAATTCACCTGGATTTAGTCTGCTTGGTACTAGGTAGTCTCTTGCTCCTTCTGGTGATGAGTTTGCAAGTATTGGTGTTTGAATTTCTGCAAATCCTAGTTCGTCCATTTTGTCTCTTAATGTTTTTAATATTTTTGAACGTAGTAAAATGTTGTTGTGTAATTTTTCGTTTCTTAAATCTAAAAATCTATATTCTAGTCTTAAGTCTTCTCTTACTTCTTGGTCTGTGTTTATTTCAAATGGAAGTATATTTTTGCATTTTCCTAATACTTCTATTTCGTTTGCAATTACTTCTATTTCACCTGTTGGAATTTTTGTGTTTTTATTACTTCTTTCCACAACTTTTCCAATTATGTGGATACAGCTTTCTGTTGTTAGCTCTTTTGCTTGTTTTTGTAATTCTTCGTCATTTATTACTATTTGTGTTATTCCAAATTGGTCTCTTAGGTCAATAAATACCATTGCTCCTAAGTTTCTTATTTTTTGTATCCATCCTGATAGTTCTACTTTTTCTTCTACATTTTTTATGTTTAGTTCTCCACATGTTTTTGTTCTATACATTGTTTTGCCTCCATTTTTTATTTGTTGCAATTCAAAACTTGCAAATATATATGAATACTATAGTATCTGCAAGTGTTAAATCGCATCTTTTATTTATGTATTATAATACCACATTTTTCGGTATTTTTCAATTATTATCTTATAACATCTTTATTTTCTTCTTTTGACATATATTCTTTATATGCACTTTTTAGTTCATAAAATCTTTCTCCAAAAAATGTTTTATAATGGTCTTGAATTTTTGTTGGTATACTAATTCCTGTTTCTTTTTTTGCTCCTTCTATTGCTTTTTCTATATTAAATTCTTCTATAACTTCTTTTATATAAGTATCAAACCATTGATTTGTTCCATAATCATCTAGAAAACTTTTTAAATTATATTTGCTTCCGTCATTTGTTGTTCGTACATGTTTTCCTAATGTTGATATATCACAACAGCAGTCAACATCATAAATAGGTGCTATTCTTGCTCTTGTTTCTTTCTCATTTAGTAATATTCCCCAATTGTGATTGTTTTCGTCTGCTTGCTTAACAAATCTGTTGTAAAATGATTGTTTTATGAATTCTTTTTCAATTATATCTATGTCTCTACTTTTTATATTTTTCTTTTCTAAATATTTATGTGTTTCTCTTGTTAAATCTTGTATATTCAGTTCGTTTATGTCTCCATTTACTTCTTCTAAGATTTTTTCACCATGTATTATTTCTTCGTTTGGCTTTTTGAAGTCTATTGTTAGTATTTGTTTTGGACTGTTTTTTGATTTTCCGCTTTTTACTAGATAATACATTGCTGTTTCACATTGTAGTTGTTTTGCTATTTGTGGTAGTAATATGTTGTTGTATAGTGAAATGTCATATTGTTTTTTGTCTAGTTGTCTATATATGTCGCCAAATGGTCTTTTTATTAGTGCCATTGTTTTGTTATCTTTTAATAATATCCAATTTATACAGTTTGTGTATCTTTCTACATCTATTGCTGATATGTTAAAGTCTTTTTTGTTTATTATTATTTCTCCATTTTCTGCTCGTTGTAAGTAGTTTGTTTCATCTAAATTTGATAATTCTACTTTTTGTTTTTCTAAATATTCTTTGTATCCTTCTTTGTCTGTGAACATTTTATCCCCTCTTTTTCTTTTTAAAATATTTCTTTATATATTAAATCATATTTTCTTGAATTTTACAATGTTTTTTGTTACAATATACGATAAGAACGTTATATGATAATATTTTTATGTTTGTTGCCAAAGGTTTATATATCTAAAATCTATTATTTTATAACTATAAGAAAAGAGGTTTATTATGGCTAAAGAAAATTTTGATTTTTATGATAAAACTAGTTTAAAGTCTTATAATTTAGATAAAAGCATGCAATATCAATTAAATATTTTAGGGAGTTTAGATGTATTTACTAGAAAACATTCTGAAAATGTTGCTAGTATTGTTTGTAGAATTTGTCAATATTTACATTTATCAAAAGATTTTACTGAATATTGTACAATTTGTGCATATTTACATGATATTGGAAAACAATTTATTCCATCTAGTATATTGCAAAAGCAATCACCTTTGACTGAGGAAGAATTTAAAATAATGAAAACTCATACTACTATTGGCTATAAAATTTGTATGGATGATTTAAAACTACGTCCTTATGCTGCAGGACCTATTTATCATCATGAGGCTTTAAATGGTGTTGGTTATCCTAATGCTCTTGTTAAGGATGATATTCCTATAGAAGGCCAAATTATTCGTGTTGCTGATGAGTTTGATGCTATTGTTAGTAAACGTCAATATAAGTCTCATATTGATATTATTGATACTCTTAAAATTTTATTGAATGAGGCTCATCCTATAGAGCATCCTGAGACTTATAAGGTACCAGTAAAAGATACTAAAGTTGGTATGATTAATCCTATTATTGTTAAGGCTTTAATAAAGGTTATTATTGAGGATACTGAATATGAAATTTCTTGCATTATGGACTATTTGAAGGATTTGAAAGTTGAAATTAAACGTTTGGCTGAAATTGAAAAATATGATAAAAAGCGTCTTGATGCTAAAGATTCTAAGAAGCAAAATTATTATCTTGAGGGTATGAAGTGTTTACTTGTTGGACAAGAGACTGTTGAGAATTATGCTGAAGTTTTAGCTTCTTTTCGCAATATTGTTTCTGAAAAGTCTTCTCTTATTGATAAGTTATTTGATGAAATTAAGGTTTTTAAAAAATTGAAGGTTTAAATTGAGGGGATAAGAGTTGCGTCTTATCCCTAATTTTATTTTTTATATTTATTCTTCTAATCCAAAACTTACCCCTAATGCGTTATTTATTTGATTTATTATTTTTTCGTCTTCTATATGGCCTATTTTTTCCTTTAATCTACTTTTGTCTATTGTCCTAATTTGTTCTGTTAAAACTACTGAATTGTTTTTTAGCCCGCATCTTTCTGAATCTATTTCTATATGTGTTGGTAGTTTTGTTTTATTCATTTGTGATGTTATAGCTGCCGCAATTACGGTTGGACTATATTTATTTCCCATATCGTTTTGAATTATCAAAACAGGCCTTATTCCGCCTTGCTCTGAACCAACTACTGGGCTTAAGTCTGCATAAAACATATCTCCTCTTTTTATTACCATAATCTTCACTCCTAATATTGGTATATGTCAAGTATGTGCTTTTTTATATTAGTTTGTAAAGATAAATATTTTTTGATGTGCTTGATTTTTTGAATTCATTTTTTAGTTTTCTACTTTATTTATATTTATCTCATTATATATTATGTAAATTATTGTGTTTTGGTTAGTATCTTTTATTTCCATTTTTGTTGGCTTTCCATTTTCTTTTGATACATATAGTTTTTCGTATTTTTGATAGTTGCTTTCTGTTTTTGCAGTGGTTTCCATTATTATTTCTTTTTCTTCTTCTTTAAATTTTGAATTTTCGTTGTTTTTATAATTTTCTATAAATGTTGCTAAATCTAAATTATTTTGGGTTATTTCTTGGTAATTTTCTATTATTTTTGTTAGGCTTAGTTGTGTGTTTTCTATTTTTAGTTTATTGTTTTCTTTTATTATTTTTACCCCTTGTATGTTGCTTGGCTCTAATACTGTTTGTTCATTGTTTTGGTTGTTTAAGTATTTTTGTTCTATTTTGTATTTGTTACTGTTTTTGTTGCTTTTTACTTCTACTTCTATTTTTGTTTCATATGAACTAATATTTAAAATGTATTCTACAATTTCTTGACTACTACTATTATTCCCAATTTTTATTTTTTTAGCCGTTTTGTTGTTATTTTTTATTAGAATTGTTGCTATTGTTGCTATTATTAGTATTGTTATTGCTGTTGTTGCTATTATTATTTTTTTGCTTTTTTCTTTTGTTTTTTTGTGTTGATGATGGTATGCTTGTTTTTTTTGCATAGTTAAAAGCCTCCTAAAAATTATTGGTTATTAATTTTTATTAGGCTTTTTGTGTTTTAATGTTTAGTTTTTTGTAGTTTTCATCGCAGGTTTCGACTTATTTTTTTGTAGTGTCACAAAAATATTTTTCTACTATTTCCATCAATTGTTTTTTATCTTCTATTTTATTAATTTCAAACCTAAATTCACTAGAATTTGGCATATTTTTTGTATACCAAGCAATATGCTTTCTCATCTCTCTAATAGCAGTAATTTCAGGTTTATTTTCTAATTCTAAATCTATTTGTTTTTTTATAACTCTAAATTTTTCTTCATTTGATACTTCAGGCAATTTCTCTCCAGTTTCCAAAAAATGCTTTATTTTTGCAAATATCCATGGATTTCCAAAACTTCCACGTCCTATCATTATTCCATCTACACCAGTATATTCAAACATTTTTAAAGCTGATTCTTCATCAACTATATCTCCATTTCCTATTACTGGAATGCTAACCGCTTCTTTAACCTTTTTTATTATATCCAAGTCTGCTTTTCCTGAATACATTTCTGTTCTTGTCCTTCCATGAATTGTAATTGCTGACACTCCTGCTTGTTCTGCCATTTTTGCAAATTCTACTGCTACAATATGTTCACTATCCCATCCTTTTCTTAACTTTAATGTTACTGGCTTTGTTGAATTCTTTACAACTGATTTTATTACTTTTTCAGCTTGTTTTATATCTAATAATAATTTGCTTCCGTCTCCATTTTTTACTACTTTAGGTGCAGGACATCCCATATTAATATCCACTATATCTGCTAATTTTGATATATAATTCGCAGCATATCCCATTGTTTCTTCATCACTGCCAAATATTTGCATACTTATTGGTCTTTTTTCGTTTTCTGTGTTCATTAATAGTTTTGTTTTTGTGTCGTCATGGAATATTGCTTTACTGCTTACCATCTCTGTGCATACTAGACCTGGTCCAAATTCTTTGCAAACTTTTCTAAATGGTAAATCTGTTACTCCTGCCATTGGTGCTAATATTAAATTATTTTCAAGTTCTACATTTCCTATTTTTAATTTTTTTAAATACATACTTCCTCCGATAAAAAAAATTGGGATTAAAGCACTGTCCCTTAATCCCTGCAAAAGGGGAAAAAAGGAACGTCCCTAAATCCCTCCTCTCCTGCTATTTCACAAATATTGTTTTTTGTCTTTTACTGCTTATATTTAATAATATTCCTATTAATATATAGCTTGTTATCATTGAACTTCCTCCATAGCTAACAAACAATAATGGTACTCCTGTAATTGGCAATAGTCCCATTACCATTCCTATGTTTTCTGTCATGTGGAATAAAAATATTCCAGCTATTCCTGAAGCGATTAATGAGCCTGTTGTGTCTTTTGCTGTTTTGGCTATATAAATGGCTTTTGTGACCAGAAATACATATAATACTATAATTATTCCGTCCTACTATAAATCCCATTTCTTCGCCTATTACAGAGAAGATAAAGTCTGTTGTTTTTGGATATAAGTAGCCTAATTGTGTTTGGTTTCCCTTTAATAACCCCATTCCTGTTAATTGCCCTGCTCCTATTGCTAGTTTTGATTGTATTATGTTGTATCCGCTTCCACGTGGGTCTGATTCTGGGTTTAAAAATATGTCTATTCTTTTCTTTGCATGTTCTGGCAATATGAAATTATATAGTATTGGTATTGATATGCATGCTATTAGTATTGCTCCTATGATGTATTTTTTGTCTATTCCTGCTGTGAATAACATCATTGCTAGTGCTATGCAGAATGCCATTGCTGTTCCAAAATCTGGTTGTTTTATTATTAGTAGAAGTGGTATTGCTAGTGTTGCAAATATTATTAATAGTCGTGTTGGTTTGTTTATGTTTTCTGCATATCTTTCTTGTATTTTTGATATTACATATGTTAAAAATAGTATTACTGTTATTTTTGCAAATTCTGATGGCTGAAATGAAAATGAGCCTATGTCAAACCAACTTGTTGCTCCGTTTACTGGTGTTGTGAATAGTACTGCTATGAGTAATATTATAAATATTCCATAAAAAATTGGTGATAGTTTTACTAATGTTTCGTAATTTATTAGCATTACTATTACCATTGCTATTAAACTTATTGCTAGCCATATTATTTGTTTTTTGCATTCGTCATATTCAGTTTCTTGTGTGGCTGAGAATAATGCAATTATTCCTATTATTGATAGTATTATTGCTACTATTAACAGTCCCCATTCCATGTTTTTTAATTCTCTTCTTCGCATTAAATCAACTCTTTTTCTTTTTTAATTTTATGCATTTTTATGCTTTAACTTTTGAGTGTTGTGTTTTTTCCTGTTTTTTATTTTTTCTACTTCTTTTGTCTTGTTTGTTTCTGTTTGTGTGCTTTCAAGTTTTTCTGTTTTTTCTTCTTGATTGTTTTTTGGTTGTGTGTTTGTTTCTTCTTTATTTATGTCTTCTTCTTTTTGGTTGTTTTCTTCTTTTTTATTATTTTCTATTTCTTTGTTTTTTTCGTCTGTTTGTGTTTGTTCTTTGGTTGTTGTTTCTTGTTTATTTTCATTTTCTTTTTTGTCATTTTGTTGTTGTTCTTTTTTTTCTTCTATTTCTTTTTGTCCTACTTTTCTTGCATCATTTTTTATGTTGAGAATAGGAATATTTGCATATAATGCTGGTGCTCCGTTTGTTCCGTCTTCATTTTCTTTATTTGTTAGTCTTACATCAATTTCGTTTTCGTCTACTTCGATGTATTTTTTTATTACATCTATTATTTCTTGTTTCATGAGTTCTAAAAAGTCTGCTGAAACATTTGCTCTGTCTTGCATTAGAACTAAATGTAGTCTTTCTTTTGCTGCGTCTTTTGAGTTTTCTTGTGTTTTTTTATTTTCTTCTTTTTTGCCTATTTTTTTAAAGAAGCTTATTATGTTTTCAAACATTATTTCCTATCCCTCCAATTGCTAATATCTTATTTTTTAAATAGTCTTTTTAGTTTTGCCCAAAATCCTTTTTCTCTTCCTGGTATTGTTATTTCTATTTTTTCTCCTAATACTCTTTTTGCTATTTCCATGTATGCTTTTCCTGATGGAGCTTTTTTGTTTTGTATTACTGGCTCTCCTTTGTTTGTTTGTGTTATTATGTATTCGTCGTCTGGTACTACTCCTATTAGGTCTATTGATAATAGGTCGACTATGTCGTCAACGTCCATCATCTCGCCTTTTCTTACCATATTAGGTCTTATTCTGTTTATTACTAGTTCTGGATTTTTTATTTCTGATGATTCTAGTAGTCCTATTATTCTGTCTGCGTCTCTTATTGCTGATATTTCTGCTGTTGTGACTACTATTGCACGGTCTGCTCCTGCAATGGCGTTTTTGAATCCTTGCTCTATTCCAGCTGGGCAGTCTATTAGTATATAGTCGAACTCTTCTTTTAGTTTATCTGTTAAGTTTTTCATTTGTTCTTCGTTTACGGCACTTTTGTCTCTTGTTTGTGCGGCTGGTAGTAGGTATAATTCTTTGAATCTTTTGTCTTTTATTAGTGCTTGTCTTAGTTTACATTTTTCTTCTACAACGTCTACTATGTCATATACTATTCTGTTTTCTAGGCCCATTACTACGTCTAAGTTTCTTAGTCCTATGTCTGTGTCTATTAAACATACTTTTTTTCCTTCTACTGCTAAACTTGCTCCTAAGTTTGCTGTTGTTGTTGTTTTTCCTACTCCACCTTTTCCTGATGTTATAACTATTACTTCTCCCATATTCGCTAGTATATGTTAGTCTTTTTTGTGGCTAACATAATCTCCTTTCTTTTTTATAGTATATATAATACAACGAAAAGCTCAAAAAGTCAATTGCTTTTTGAGCTGATTGGTATAAATTGTAAAAATATTTTTGATTGTTGTGTTTTATTCTATTTGATTGTATATGCATTTTCTGGTGTACTTCCGTCTTTATTACTTTGTGCTTCTATTTGGACATTAGAGTTTAGAGTTATAATAGGGCGAATCGCACAAGTCTGATTTGATACATGATCAAGTTCAAAGTACATAAGTTTGCCTTGTACATTGCTAGAATCCATACTTCGTACAATGAAGAATGTATAACTTCCCATATCCACACCACGTGATGACATCCAATATGCTGGATAATTACTTCCATTATTTACAAATAGTTCATAATATTTTGTCTTTTCAAAATCTTCTGATGTCATTGATTTGCTCCAGTATGTTTGTGTTACTTTTATCTTTTGTTTTGCTGTTGATGATGTTTCATTTATTGGTTGTGTTTGTTCACTTATTTCAAGTTCTGTTCCTTGTGTTCCATCTACCCATCCAGTTTTCTCTTTTGCAAATAAATTTGGGTACCTTTTATTGTATGTTTCTTCTTTTGCGCCTCCATATTTTATGTTTACACTAGAATTTGTGTATTGTGTATAGTCATATGTTAAATGATCTTGTATATCTTCTATTTTTATGTTTTGTACATTACTTGCTAATTTTGAATTATTATATAAAGTTTTGCATGTTTTATCTAACAAATATACTGCATTATTGTATCCTTTTGCATCATATAATGTTACTGTTGAATTTGTTGGTGTCTCACTTATTAATCTTAATTGTCCATCTTTTACGTCTAGTACTCTCCAGTTTAATTTTTCTTGTGTTAGTGTTGATGTTGTATTACTTGATGAGCCTGAATATGTTCCTAATTCTGTTAGTATTGAATCTGTGCTTGCTGTGTCAGGTGTGTATTCCACGTAATCTCCTGCATGTAATTTACCTGATATTTTTCCTGTTTCATCAAACATTCCTGCAGCTGTTTGAATAATTGCTTTTGTATATTTTACTCTTCCTTCTGAATTTCTAAAGTATCCTTTGTTTGCATTTACACTTTCTAAAAATTTTTTTTCATCTTGGTCACTGTTTAATTTTATGCTGCTTGGAACTTCTTCTAGAATAGATATTTGTTTTGTCCATGTATATTGATTTGTGTTTTCAGTATTTATGGTGTCATTTTTGTAATTTGAAATTACTATGCTTTCGTTTCCACTATTGTCTTTTGTTTTTCCTATGTAATAATAATTTTCTGGTATTAAAATTCCTTCAATATATCTTAGATCTACTACTGTGTCGTCTGGTATTAAATAGTCTGTGTAATATGTTTGTGTCATTTTGTTGTCTTTGATTGTTATTCCACTAACATAAAATATGTTATGACTGTTTTCGTTTATGATGTAGACATCTGTGTATGAGTTTGCACTACCTTTGTTATCTTTGATCTTTTGGTAGTCTTTTCCGTAGTTTAGGGTTATTCCTTGCATTGCTTCTAAGTCTATAACATAAAAGTCTCCTGTGTCATTTTTTGTGCTTAGGACACTTTTTAGCCCTCTTATATTAGTATATTTTGTTTCTGCTGGTATTTGCCCATATTCGTTGTAATATTCTGATACTTTTTCTCTTAGTAATTCAATGTCATTGTATAGGCTTGTTAAATTTTTTAGTTGTGCTGTGTCTTTGGCATTGTATATTAGTGTGCTTGTTATTATTAGTAATGTTATTACTGTTATTACTAATATTGATAGGGTTACACCTTTTTCTTGTTTTATTTTTTTCATTTGCATTCTCCTTCTTTTTCTTTAGTATAGTTTACTATTAAATTGTTTGTTTTTCAAGTGTTTTTTTATATTTTTTGTATGCAGTTAATAAAAATTGGTTACAATTCACCGTCTCTAATTTGGTTTATAGTGCGGGGGCTTTATTAGTGTATTGTATATATTCCGTTTTTTTCTTGAAGTACTGCTTTAGAATTTAAACATACTAATGGGCGAAAACCAAGATTTGTATAGCTTAATCTATTAGTCCTTATTTCACCTGTACATGTCACATTTATAACATAATCAAAACTGCTAGCTGATGGACTAGTTACCCACATTCCTAATGCATCTCTTTGAGATGTTATTACATATAGACTATCACTTGTACTTAACGCATTCTCTACGCTATAACTCCAATTAATTCCGTTATCATTACTTATTTTATATCCTACATTGCTTATTGCCTTTGTTATATATTGCATACTGTGGCTTTGATTATATGAATTAATAAACATTTCTATTGTTGGTCCTCCAATTACATAATCGGCTTTTCCTTCTGAGTCTTTATATATTCCCCATGCTGTCGTATCCATCATATATGCTACTGATTGCATGTTAGTATTTGTACTTGTAAATCCTTGACTAAAAAAACTATTATTTAATTTTTGTAATTTTGCGTTTGTTATATTCGCTGATCCTGTATAATCATTCAATATATTTGAAAAATATGCATCTCTTTTATGGTTTCCATCATTTGGTTTATTTTCCGTTTTCACTCCGTCTTTTGTACTTTCTGGTAGCGTTTCTCTTTCCACATAATTATCTGCTATTAAGTATATATTTTCTCCATCTGAATAGAATATTTTCCACCCTACATCTGTTGTTACTCCTGCTGGCGTGTACTCAACTGATTTTCCATATATTTCATTTTTATTTGTAGCTTTTGCTATATCTGATGCTGTTAAACCTTCTCCATATATATTTAATTGTGTTTCGTATTCGTTTAATGTTGCTTTTTGGTTTTCTTCTGCCTCTGTTGTTTTTTCTTTTGCTTCTTGTGCCTTTCCAAATATTCCTGTATTCGTTAATGTCATTATTGATATTCCTGCTAGTATTAGCAAAATAATGACCGTGATTACTAATGCAATTAGTGTTATACCTCTTTGCATCTCTTTTGTTTTTCTCATTTTTTCTCCCTTCTTGTTTTGCTTTTCTTGAATATTTCAAAGTTATTCCTATATTGCAATTTTATCATATCAAAATTTGTATTTCAACAATTTTTTATATATTTTGTGTCAAAATATGTCATGTATTTTTTCCCATTTTTATTTGCTATCTATCTTTACATTTTTTTATTTTCAAAAAAGACTAGGAATTGTTCCCTAGTCTTTTTTGTAGTTTGGCTTAAATACTTCATTTTTGTTTTTATCTCATTTTTCTATTTCTTTTGCAATTTTTTCTATTTCCTTTTTATCTACTCCTGTAATCTTTTGAATTATTTCAATATTAAATTTCTCCTTTAACATCTTTTTTACTATGTTAAATTTTTCCAATGTCTTGCCCTCTTTCTTTCCTTCTATTTTTCCTTCTTTTCTACCAATATCAATATACATTTGGTTTTCTCTGTCAATCATATCCAATACTGCTAACATATTTTCATCATCTCCTTTTAATTTATTAGCTAATCTATAAGCTTCATTTTCTCCAATTTTTCTGTTCAGAATTATTAATATAATTCTTTTTAATAAATCTCTGTCTTCTTCTTTTGTAACTTTCAATATTCTTTCTACTGCTGACACTATATCGTCTGAATTTTTTGCTTTTTCTACTAGCATCATTTTTGATAAAAAGTCTTTTTCTTCAAGTAATTCCTTTTCTGTAAAGTCGTTTACATCTACTAAATTGTAATTTCCTATTCTTATATTTACTCCTTTTATTTTTTCCTGTGATTTTTCTAAAAATTTATTTGCATTCCATTTTTTGTCCCCTGTATATAATACAATCGGTATTACTAATGGTATTTTGTAACTCTTGTTTCTAATTTTATTCTCATCTATTGCACTTTCCATTATTGCCACTTGATATTTTAATAATCTATATGGCATTGAATAGTCTATTTTCGTTTGATGTTCTATTAAGAAAAAAATGCCTCTTTCTTTTATTTTATATACTATGTCAGCTTCTTCATTTCCAAATACATCATTTACAAAACTACTGTTATATTGTTCTATTTCTTCTATTTTTATATTTGTTTTTATTGTCTTATTTATAAATGCTACTGCCTCTTGCTTTTTTCCAAGTATTGTTCTAAATATTTTGTCATGTTCATTGTTGACATGTTCGTATTTTGCACTTTCTTCTGCTAACATACTAATTTCTTGAAGTTTTCCTTCAATTTGATTATTTTTTGCTAATATGTCAAAGTACTTATTTGTGTTTCTTTTTTTATTGTATTCTATGCCATTTGTTTCTTCTTTCTGATTATCTTCTGACTTTTTTGAAAATAAGTCTTTATATTTAAGATAATCTTTATATGTAAAGATTTCTATATTGATTCCTCCTTCATTATAATATTTGTTTTGATTTTTGTCAATATTTATTTGAAAGTAAATTTCTTTTTTTGCTTCTTTTGTACAAATTTCTTTATTTTTTCCTTTTTCGCTCGTATAGTTCACCTTCTTTCTTTTTGTTTTTGCGAATCTTTCTTCTTATTTTTCTTTTGTATTTTAATTAATTGAGTTTTGTCCTTGATTTTGGACTGTTGAATTAATTTGTTTGAATAAAATTAAAAATTAAGTGTTTCCATAATATCATAAAATGCCGAACTTTGCAAGACTTTTTCATCGCAAAATTCGACATTTTGTATCTTTTACATTTATAAATTGATAATGTCAATAAATGTATCAAATTTTATACTAATTTAAAAACATTTTTCTTAATTGTTCTCTTCTTTTATATATTCTATCTTCTTTCAAAATCAAATACCACAAATATGCAACAATCAAAACAAATGCCACATTATGTACATACAAAATCAATATAGCTGTACATACTGTAATTAAAGCTACTGTTATCTTAGATATACAGTTTATGTACTTTTCTGCCCTCTGTTTTCCAAAATTTATATGTAAAATTCCCTTTAAAATTCTTCCGCCGTCTAATGGATAAATCGGCAATAAATTAAAAATCATTATCAAGAAATTTGAATATATAATTATTAAACTCTTAAATATATCTACTTTAAGATTGCATGCTACTATAATCATTACAAAATTGGTTATTGGACCTGCTAATGCAACTAAAATTTTCTTGACCTCTAATTTATTTCCTTTTTTGATTTTTTGATTATATTCCTCTGCTTTTATTTTAAATGATATCGATATTCCAAATGGCATCAAGTCTAATTTTTCCGGCTTCATTCCCAGTAGCAAACCGGCTAATAAATGTCCAAGTTCATGTATTAATGCAAATATCATTAATATTGAATATACCTCAATTTGTTTTGTAAAATAAAATATTATTAAAAAAATAAATATTTTTAAATCTATCCTAAATCTCATATTAATTTTCCTTTTTTATAATTCTAAAATTTTTTGTGGGTCAATAGTTCTTTCTGAAATTCTTATTTCAAAATGTAGATGTGGACCGGTTGAATTTCCGGTTGTTCCTACTTCTGCTATTTCTTGTCCCTGGCTAACTTGGTCTCCTTGTTTTACATATAGGTTGTTGCAGTGTGCGTAAATTATGCTTACTTCGCCTATTTGTATTTTTAAATGTTTCCCATAGTCTCCTTCTTCTGATGCAATTACAACTTCCCCTGCTGTTGCTGATTTTATTTTTGTCCCCAAATTTGCTGCAATGTCTACCCCTGTATGGTTTTTAGGTACTGTTGATGTTGTTGGCTCTCTTTGTCCATATTTTGAACTTATTGTCCCTTCTATTGGCTTAATAAATGTACTTGTTGCTTTTATATTCTCTATATCTTTTTCTTCTTGCGATTGTTCTTGATTACTTGTGTCTACATTTACATTTTCACCTATTGGGTTTGTATTATCTGTATTCTCTGTTGTTTGAGTTGTATTTGCATCTTCTGTGCTGTCTGCTCCACCTATTCCTTGTTCTTGGTTTTCATTTTGATTTTTTATAGAATTATTTTTTATTTCTGTAATTTTGTTTTCAAAATTGTTTTTTAAGTTTTGATAGATTTCTTTAAAATTCATATCATATGATAATATTTTATTTGTTTTTTCTAAAAATTCTTCTGAGAAAATATAGTTATTGTTTTGTACTGCATATATGCATAAATATATCAAAATACTTACTATTATTTGTATTATCATTTTTTTTAGTAATTTTAGTTCTTTTTTATTGTTTGTATTTACTGTTACTGTTGTTGTTTTTGGTAATGTTCCTTCTTTTCTTCTTGCATATATTTCTTCTGCTCTTCTTATTTTATCTTCAACTGACATAGTTCTTTCCATATCCAATCATGTTCCTTTCATAAAATTTTGTATTGTGTATTTTTAGCTCTCATATTGTTCTTTATAAACTATATGTTGTTTGATTTTATTTTATGATGGACTAATTGGACATGATGTTTTTTTGTTATTATTTATTTTGATTTCTAAAATATTATTATTATTGTTTGAATTACGCATATAATTGATATTGCTATTGCATATTTTTTTAGTTTTTTGTATTTTTCTTTTGTGTCTTTATTTATAATTATTGAATTATTTTCATTTTTTTCTATTTTTGAAATGTAGTTGCTTACTATCATTTCTGCTTCTTTTAAAATGTATTCTTTATCTTTTGCGCTGTTTCCATTTTCTATTGAGTTTTTGTTTTTTTCTATTTTTTGAAGTTTTTTTGCTTTTTTGTTTGCTTTTAGTATTATTATTGCTTCATCAACTATATTTGATGGTAAATTTTTTAGGACTACCATGTTTTTTAGGTTACTTGTCTCCATTTGTACCTCCTTAAAATATGTATTTGTTATATTATTTCCATATTTTTCAAAGTTATACAGTTGCTAAATGCATTTGCTATAAATTTAATGATATAAGATTTTCAAGTTGACATATTATGTTTTGTGTGATATTCTTTTTAAGATAAAAAATAAAAGTGAGGTATAAAAAATGAAAAATGATAATTCTTTTTCAAGCAGTAACAAAGAAACACAGCCCCTTTGCTTCAAGCCAATTCCTAAGCGGAATTTGACAGAGTTGCTTGCTCAGACTAGTGCTGAGTTGACCAACCTTTCAAATTGTATTGGAAGGGCTCGTCAAGTGCACTATAATGATGCAAGTGTTGACAAACTTGCACAAAAAATTATCCATAAGTATAATTCGCCTTTGGTTATTATAGACAAATATAATTTGTCTATTAAAAAGACTTTTTGGATAATGGCTGAGAAGTATCTTGATTTAACTTCATATGAAGCTGATTTAATAGAAAAGGCTCATACATTGCCTCTTGCTGAATTTTCATCTTCCTTGACAGAAGTTAGAGAAAAAATATTCCTCGAGATCAACTTGTTGTTGAAAAGGCTTGTTGCTTTTTTGAACAAGTCTGTTGGAAATGGTTATATTTTTGCCTTTTCTAATGTGACAGTTAAGAATTTTTCTTTCGACAATGAAGAAAATAAGTTGTCGATGCAGCTGACATTTGATATCAATATCGAATAGTTCTGCTGTAATGCGAAAATAGAGTCATGCTTTTTTCTAGTTTGGCTCTATTTTTGTATTAGAAAAGTATGCAGTGTCTTTTCATAAAATATTTGACACTTATAAAAAATTTGTGTATAATATACATAGAAAATGAGAACACAAATAATGTGTGTTACCTAAAAAGTTTAAGTATACACCACTAGCTCTGCGAAAGCGTATGTGGTGTATTTTTTATTGTTGCTTATTTGATAGTATTATGTATATAACACTTAATAAGGCAACGTTTATAGTTATTGAAATCATAAATCCTATTATTAAGAACATTAAAAAGGAAATGTCAAGTTAACTGTGTAAATTTTTTAATATTTTTTTGGATGGTAATATTTGGAAGCAAATTAATATTACC
>CAKPAB010000008.1 GCA_934132805.1 uncultured Clostridia bacterium
TTTGCCTTTTCAAATATTCCTGTATTTGTTAATGTTGATATTGATATTCCAGCTAATATCAATAAAATAATGATTGTAATTACTAGTGCTACTAGTGTAATACCTTTTGCGCTTTTGTGCTTTTTTACCATAATTTAATCTTCCTTTCATTTGTATTTCTTTCTGTATTTTACATCATTCTACATTTTTTGTCAACGGTTTGTATGAATAAAATTAATTGTTTTTGGTAATATTTTTATTGATTATTTATTTTTTAATTAGTTTAATTCACTTTTTATTCTTTCATCTTAATGTTATGATTTTTATATTAAAAAGGTAGGTGTTATAATTGTTAATTAAAAATGAAGATGTTTTAAAAATACTTGGAAAAAAGATTAAACATTCTCGTTTGTCTAAAAAATATACTCAA
This sequence comes from uncultured Clostridia bacterium, assembly GCA_934132805.1. Taxonomy (GTDB): domain Bacteria; phylum Bacillota; class Clostridia; order TANB77; family CAG-508; genus CAG-269. The sequence goes on from CAKPAB010000008.1 coordinate 410, forward strand.
GAATTTGTTGCAGAAAATGTTGATATTTCTATTGATTTATTACGTAATATAGAAAACGGTAGAAATGTCGGTAGTGTTCCTACTTTATTAAACTTATGCAATTTTTTAAGCATTTCCCCTAATTTTCTATTTGATGAATTATTAACTTTTAAAGAAGATACTTTAGATACTTTTTTATCATCAGCTTTTAAAAGTATTTCTAAAGAAGATAAAGAAACATTAAAACAGATTATTATTCATATTGATAAAAATTATTAAGATAAAAGAGCTCTAAAAAGCCCAAAAATGAGATTGAGTTATAATTTTAATTCAATCTCATTTTTTTAACTTTTACAATTTCTTATTTTAAATATATATTAGGGTCAACTTGGACAGAATCTTTTAAAATCTCAAAATGAAGATGTGCATCATCTGCTATCTCAAAAGCTGCTGTATTTCCAACTGTTCCTAGTGATTGCCCCTTTTCTACTTTTTCCCCTTCAACAACAAATTCTGAAGTCAATAAATTTGAATAAACTGTTTGATACCCATTCTCATGTTCAACAATTACTGTCAAACCATATCTAGGGTCATTTTTAATTGTTTTTACTATTCCTGCTTCTGCAGATTTCACTACTGTTGTTTTATCTGCTTTTATATCAACTCCTGTATGAGTTGTCCATTCTTGTAAAGTATTTGAATATATCAAATTATCCACAGCAAAATCCCTTACTATATCTCCATCTACAGGCTTCTCAAAATTTAGTTCTGTTTTACTTTCTGTTTCTTTTGCCGTATCCTCTGATTTGCTATTTGTTTGTTTTGTAGTATTACTTGAATTTATTTGATTAGTTGTCAAAATATTTTTTTCTGTATTTTTGTTAGATTCACTATTTGATTTACTAGCTATATTATTAGACATTATATTTTTATTTTCCTGGACTTCATTTGTTACTTCATTTATGCTTTTTCCAATTTCTGTACTTGCACTTTCTGTATTTTCTACTTTATTTGATGAATTATCATTATTTAATATACTTGCTATTTCTTCTCCTGTTATAGTTCCCTCTTTTATATCTTCATTTAATTTTTTACTATATATCAATACTCCAAATACTATTACAGTAAGTATTGCTATAGCAATAGTTGAATATTTTATAATTTTAATATTCATATCTTCTTTATTTTTTCTTCCCAAGTCTCTTTTCATAAAATCCTCCTTTAAATATTTGTTTATATTACAATTATTTCCGGATTTTATAAAAATATACATTTATAACTCATTAACTTCTGTAATTTCAACTCCAGTATAAAAATGTTTAATAATCTCTTCTGCACTACTTCCTGTTTTTGCCATACTATCAGCTCCTGTCTGACTCATTCCTACACCATGCCCATAGCCCTTTACAGAAAATTTAATATTATTTCCATCTCTTATAATCTCAAAATTTGTAGATTTTAAACCTAACAATGTTCTAGCTTCTACCCCAGAAATTTCATGATTTCCAAACTTTACAGTTTTAACTCTTGTGCTTTCTGTATATTCTAAAATTTTAATATCATCCATATTTTCAAAATCTATTGAAATATCTGAATATTTTTCTTTTAATTTATTTATTAATTCTTCTTGAGTAAAACTAACTTCAGAAGCATATTGAGTATATGCATCTTCTCCTGATGTTTCTACACTTTGCAAATACGGATAATCAGAGCCTCCCCAAACATTTACAGGTATTTCCGTTATTCCTCCACTATTTGAATGAAAAAATGCATCAATTGGTTTATTATTATATGTTATAATTTTGCCTTTAGTATCATTTACTGCATTACATATTTTTTGCCAATTACTATCCCTTTGATTTTCTTCCCATTTTGCTAGCCTATCCTCTTTAGATATCCATGCTTGACAGCATGTTGAGTCATCACATATATCTGCATTATCATGTTTTTTATTTAATATTTTATATATTGTATATGTTCTAGCAACTATTGCTTGTGCCTTTAATGCTTCTTGTTCAAATGTTGCAGGCATTTCTGCAGATACTACATTACATAAATATGTATCTAAATTAACTTGTTCTATTTCTCCTGTTTTTTTATGCAATAATGATATTGTCCCATATTTATTATAATTATATTCACTTACTTGAATTTCTTGTGTTTGATTCTCTTCTTGATTGATATTTTGTTGTTGATTATTTCTTTCTTCTTTTGAACTTGTTATTGTGTTTTTTTTTGTTAAAAGTGCTGGAATTATAAAACATATTAAAATGAATGCTAGTATATAAATTAAAAATTTTTTCAATGGTCATCACTCCGTTTTTATTTAGCTCATGTATTATATTTCAAAAACTATGCAGAAGTCAGCTTTATTTTCATTTCATTTAAAACTTTCCTTTCAATTCTAGAAACTTGTACCTGACTAATTCCAAGTATTTTTGCAACTTCTGTTTGCGTTTTTTCCTTAAAAAATCTCAACATTATAATTTCTTTTTCTCTTTCTTTTAATCCATCTATTAATTGGCTTATAACCATTTTATTAGTAATAATTTCTTCTTCATTTTTTCCTGTTGAAATTTTATCAAATACAGTCATTTGTTTTCCATCTTTGTTTTCTGAGCTAGCTGCTGCATCCATTGATTCAACTACATTGGTTGATTCCATTGCAATTATTGCATCTTCCTTTTGTATTTTTAGTTCTTTACAAATTTGCTCTAAAGTTATTTCTTTTCCATTTAACAAGTATTGTCTTTTTAATTCTTTTATTTTTGCATTTAATTCTTTTATGCTCCTACTAACTTTAATAGGTCCGTCATCTCTTATAAATCTTTTTATTTCTCCTAATATGTATGGTACTGAGTATGTTGATAATTTCACTTCAAAATTTGTATCAAATCTTTTTATAGATTTTATAAATCCTATGCATCCTATTTGATACAAGTCTTCTATTTCATATCCTCTATTCATAAATCTTTTTACAATACTCCAAATAAGCCCGTTATTGTCCCTTATAAGCCTTTCCATTTCAAATTTATCTCCTTCTTGGGCTCTCTTGATTGATTTTATATTATTTTCATACATATATATTCTTACCCCTATTTTATTCTTTGGTTAAAGCTGTTAGTTTGCTTTCTTCGATATTATCTTCTTGCTTTTTTATTGTTTTTGTTAGGGTAACTTTTGTCCCCAAGCCAACAATTGATTCAACTTTCATTGTGTCCATAAAACTTTCCATTATTGTAAAACCCATTCCTGATCTTTCTAGATTTGGCTTTGTTGTATATAATGGCTCTTTTGCTACATCTACATTTTCTATGCCTTTTCCATTGTCTGAAATTTGAATTATTATTTCATTGCCTCTTAATTCTGCATTTATTTTTATTATTCCTTGCCTATTTTCATATGCGTGTATTATACAATTGGTAACAGCTTCTGATACTGCTGTTTTTATGTCTGCCAATTCTTCTATTGTAGGGTCTAATTGTGATGCAAATGCTGCTACTGTAATTCTGGCAAATGCTTCATTTGCTCCTTTATTTAAAAATTCTAATTTCATTTCATTTTCAATCTGCTCTTTCATACTTTCCCCCTTATATCTCTGTTACTGGAATTAATTTAAGAATTCCGCTCATTTCGAATATTTTTCTTACACTTTGCGTCAAATTTGCAACTTCTAATTTTCCTCCTAGCATATTTGTAAATTTGTATCTTCCTATTATTAAGCCTATTCCTGCACTATCCATGAAAGTAACACTATCAAAATCAAATACAACTTTTCTAGGCATATATCTTTCAATTTCATAATCTGCTTTCCTCCTTATCTTTTGCACACTGCAATCATCAATTTCATCTGTAATTTTAAAAACCAATAATTTTTTGTCTTCGTAAAATTTTGATTCCATATTTTACAATGTTCCTCCCTTCTTCTAAGATGTCTGTCCATTTTTTAGTTTTCTTTTGCTTGATATATGTATTATAAATCTTTTTCCATTTTTTTCCAATAGCAAAAAAATAGAAGTTTTGTCGATTTTATAGAAATTATCGACAAAATCTTCTGTCTTTATAAATCAGCTTTATTCTCATCATTTTTCAAATTTTCTTTTATATTATTCTCCACATTTCTTTTCTGCATTTCTTTTAAAATTTTTTCTGTTTCTTCTTTTTTATTATTAACAATTCTATTCATCATATTATTTGTCTTCTCCATCAAGTCTGGAACATAATCTAATAATCTATCAAAACTAGACGAATGATTTACTGGCATTAGCTTTATATTATTTGATTGAATTACCAAAAAAGCAACTGGATTTATTGTAACACCTGCACCAGAGCCACCTCCAAATGGTAATCTATATTGTATTTGTTCTTCCTTTTCAACCTTTTTATATTCATCTATTGTCTCTCCCTTAAATTCACTACCACCTGCTGCAAAACCAAAAGATACTTTTGATATTGGTATAATAACTATATTGTTTGATGTTTCTATAGGCTCACCTATTATTGTGTTTACATCTATCATATCCTTAATACTGTTCATAGCCGTAGTCATAAGACCTTCTATTGGATGTTCGTTCATTTTTATCACCCCTTCTTTTTTTATTTATAATACATACTGTATTTATAATATGTATCATTTTAATTTTAAATATACCTGAAATTTCTACATTTATTAAATTTTTATCTATATAAATTGGCTTTACTAAAAATTTTTGTTTATCATTATATTTTTTTATCTGTTTACTTAAAAATGTTGCTGTAATTGTAGTTATTACTGGTACTGTAAAAGCTGTTAGTGCTGCATTTTCTGTTCCTACCAAAATCTTCAAATTAATTTCTTTTATTTCTGCTCGAATATTTTTTAGTGATGTAATTAATTCTTTATCTATATTTCCTTTATTTTCTATTATTTTTGTTTCTTGCTTTTTTATTTTTTCTTTAATTTTAGGATTATTTAATATATTCTTTATTTTTAGTTCATCTATTCTTAATTTAAAAATTGGTATAATTCCAAATGTATTTATTTGAATTTTTATTTGATATTTGTCATTTAAATGCGGTTTCTTATCTGATAAAAATTTTAAATTTTGAATTTCTATTTTTATATTTATAGTTATTACTATAAATATTACCATTAAAATTATAAAAAGAAAAACCAATATATCACCTTCTTTTAAAGTAATATTATTAGTTTTTCCCTTTTTTTTATATTTAAACTTTTTTATTAAATTGTTTTCACTTTTGTGCTTAAGTTTTTTGTTATATTGATTTTTCTTCTACTGTAATGTCTCCAAAAAGTTCTTCCTGATTTGTTTCAACTTTACTTCTTCTAGATAATTCTAGTAAACCACTAAATGCTGTTACTACTTCTTGTTTTTCATGTTTTTTTATTGAAAATAATCTATTAAATACAAATTTCTTTTGTTTAGCTAAAATTCTATACATCTCTTTTACTTTATCAGCTACCGTGTATTTATCTACTAATGCTATTTTTTCAATATTTCTAGCATTTTGGTTAATTCTAACATTATTTTTTTCAATCAACAATTTATACACTTCCGGAATTTTTTCTGAGCTATATTCCTTTTCTAGCTTTTGTTTTGGTAATTTTATTTCTTCTTGCCCTTTATAAAATCTATTCGCAAATATAGCATAATTTTCTTTGAATACTTTGCTTATTTCCTTAAATTTTTTGTATTCTATAATTCTTCTTATAAGCTCTTCTTCTGTTATTTCTTCTTCTTCCTCTTCTTGCTTTGGTAATAAATTTTTTGATTTTAAATATAACAATGTTGATGCCATAACTATAAATTCACTAGCTATTTCCAAATTCATCTCTTCCATTGCATTCAAATATTCTATATATTGGTCTGTTATTTCTGTTAAATTTACATCATATATATTCATTTTATTTTTATCTATTAGATAACACAATAAGTCTAATGGGCCTTCAAAATTATCTATCTTTATTGAATATTTTTTTGTTTCTAGTGTTAATATTGACATCTTATTCTCCTTCGATTGCTTTATTTATATTTTCTAATTTATAACCTTTTTTTAATAAATAATTTTTTATTTCATCTTGTTCCATTGATACTGATTTTTTATAAATTATATTTGATATTGATTTTTTTTCGTATTCCTCTAATTCTTCTTCATTATTATAGAAATAGTCTTCAATATCGTTTTTGTTTAAGCCTTTTGCTAGAAGTTTGTATTTTAGTTCTTTTATTGATAAATTTTTCAATATTATAAAGTTATTTACTGTTCTTCTTATATAATCACTATCATCAATATATTTAGCTTCTTTTAAATATTCAATTATATCTTCTAACATATTTTCATCTAGTTCTTTTCCGAATTTTCTTCTAACTTCATTTTCACTTCTTTTTTTATAAAGTATGTATTTTAATATTTTTGTTTTTCCTTTATCAAATTCTTCTATTGTATACATTGATTACTTCCCATCTTTTTACTCTTCTTCAAATTCACCATCTTCATCTACTTCTGGTAATTCTTCGCCTAAACTATCTTGGAATGCTTTTGCAAAATTAGCTCTAACTTTTTCTTCAACTTCAGATAATATCTCTGGATTTTCTTTTAAGTATCTTTTTACATTTTCTCTACCTTGTCCAATTCTATTTCCATCATAGCTAAACCATGAGCCACTCTTTTCTATAATATCCATATTTACAGCCATATCCAAGATATTTCCTGCTTTAGAAATTCCTTCTCCATAAACTATATCAAATTCTGCTTCTCTAAATGGTGGTGCAACTTTATTTTTTATAACTTTTACTCTAACTCTGTTTCCTTTGACTTCTCCATCTTGTTTGATGTTTTCAATTTTTCTTATATCAAGTCTTACTGATGCATAGAATTTTAATGCTCTACCACCTGTTGTTGTTTCTGGATTTCCAAACATTACTCCTATTTTTTCTCTTAATTGATTTATAAATATTAATACTGTTTTTGTTTTGTTTATTGCTCCTGCTAGTTTTCTTAATGCTTGCGACATCAATCTTGCTTGAAGTCCCATATGAGAATCTCCCATATCCCCATCAATTTCTGCCTTTGGAACTAATGCTGCAACAGAGTCTACTACTATTACATCTAATGCTCCACTTCTTATTAGACTTTCTGTTATTTCAAGTGCTTGTTCTCCTGTATCTGGTTGTGATACTATTAAGTTATCTATATCTACTCCTAATTTTTTGGCATATACTGGGTCTAATGCATGCTCTGCATCTATAAATGCTGCTTCTCCTCCCATTTTTTGTGCTTCTGCTACAACATGTAATGCAAGTGTTGTTTTACCTGATGATTCAGGTCCAAATACTTCTATAATTCTTCCTCTAGGAACTCCTCCTATACCTAAAGCCATATCTAAGCTTAATGCTCCTGTTGGAATTGCTTCTATTTCCATTGCTTTAAATTCTCCAAGTTTCATTACTGACCCTTTTCCAAATTGTTTTTCTATTTGGCTCATTGCTGCTTCTAAAGCTTTTTTCTTTTCTGTATTTTCTGCCATCGTTATTTCCTCCTTAAAATATTGAACTTTTGTTTGATATCTACTTTATATCACTAAACAATTGTTTTGTCAATATGTTTTTTATTTTTTTTTAGTTTCAATTAAAATCAACACTATATATTTTTATTTATGCCAGTCTTTTATATTATAAAATTGATAAAACCAGTTTGGCTCTATTGTTCCAGCAAGCCCTGTACTGTACGCTACTGTATATTTATTATTATATAAACTTAAATATGGCATTTCGTTTTTATATATTTCTCCTAGTCTTTTATAATCATGTTTCAATTTTTCTTCATCACTTATGTTTTTAACTTCACTCATTATATTGGTAACTTCTTCACTAGAATAATTAGCTAAATTTCCAGTACCGAAAAATGTTGATAAGTCCGGACTTACTGATAAGTTCATACTACATAAAATCATATCATAATTTTTATTAGTTAAATAACTTTGGTATTGAACATCATTTGCTTTTATTAAATTTATTCTAAATCCTTGGTTTTCTAATTGTTGTTTAATATTTTGTGCAACTGCAACTCTATTGGCATCACTTGCTTTAACAACAAAGTTTAATGATATCCTTTGAGTTCTATAATTAACTGTTTTTTGCCAATATTTATATTTATAACTCCATCCATCATCAACTAATATCTGTTTTGCTTGTTCCAAATTATATCCTGAGCTTGAATCTTGTTCTTGATATATCCAACTTCCATAGTCTAATGGGAAACTTGATATATAGTAACTATCTCCATATATACTTGATACAATATTTGTTTTATCTATTGAATAACATATAGCTTTTCTTACATTCTGTTGTGATAATATATCACTTTGCATATTAAATGCAATAAAGTCATGTTCTCTTCCTTTCATTTCTTTAGCCTGATATCCTATTGTTCCTATATATTCTTTTAAATTACTATTTTGTGTACTTATCAAGTCTACACTTCCTGTTTTAAAAGAATTATATAACTCTCCAATACTTGAATATGTTGTTATAGTTATTTTATCTAGCTTTAGTTTGTCTGCATCTGGATAATATTCGTTTTTTGATAAAATTAATGTTGAATCTTGTACATCTGTTACTTTATACATTCCTGTTCCTACAGGTACTATATCTGGACTAAATTCTTTGTCACTATAATATTTACTTGATAATATTGGGAATGTTAAGTTATACTCAAAAAATGGAACTTCCTGATCTAAAGTTATTCTTAATGTAAATGTATCTACTACATCTACAGTTGTAACATGCTGTACATTTGAAGAATATATTGTGTCTGAATCTTTTAGCCTGTCTATTGTAAAACGTACATCATCTGCAGTAAAGTTTTGTCCATCTGCCCATTTCCTGTCTTCTCTTAATTTTATTAAGTATACATTTTCACTTTGTTTTGCCCATTCTTTCGCTAGACATGTTTCTAATTTATAGTCTTTGTTTAATGTCATAAGTGGCTCAAAAACTATTTTTGATACATCTTGTACGTTTTTGTTTTTGCTTAATATTGGATTTATGCTATCAAATAAAGCTACCCCTAACTTTAATTCTGTAACTTCTGGCGTTTCTTCTTGTTTTGTTTCATATGTTGTTTCTTCTTGTTTTTGTTCATCATTTTTTATTTTTAGAACTGCAAATATCATTATTGCTATTGCAAATATTATAAATATATATTTAAAATATTTTGTTTTCATATAAAATTCAACCCCTTTATATCTTATCCAGAAGTGTACTTCAATTTCAATATTAATATCCATGCAATTTCTGCTTATTGCATGGATATATATTAACACAGTTTTACATAAAAAGTCAAGGAAAAATATTCGACATCAAACGACAATTTTATAATATTATTTCATTCGCTATCTATGAAAAAATATCTGTTTTATAATGCTATTCTTTTTTTTATTGCATTCATTACATGCATAAAAATATAATATAAACTTTTTATAATTCCTAATTTTTCATACTTTCTATACACTATCCATATTCCTAACGTTGATTTAAATCTATTAGAAGACATACTATTTTTTCTTATTCTATATTTAGCCAAATTTTCATTCAATCCATAAGCTACAACATCACTTTTTAAAATATTAAACCATGTTTGAGTATCTTCTGACCCTCTTAAATCTGGCATTTTCAATTTTTCTTTTTTTATTTTGCTTATATCTACCATAATTGTTGAAGTTAACATTATTGTACTTTTTAATAAATCTTTATAAGTTGTTTTTTTTGGTGCCTTTACAACTCTAGAAAATTTCCCATCTTCTTTTATTCTAGAATAAGCAGTATATGAAAATACTATTTTATTTTGCTTCATAAATTGTAATTGTTTACTTAATTTTTCCTTTTCCCATACATCGTCTGCATCTAAGTATGCTATATAATTTCCATTTGCTTTGTCTAATGCTAAATTTCTTGCTAAAGCCACTCCTATATTTTTTTCTAAACTTATTATTTTTACTTTTTGTTTTATATCCTGAGTTTCTTCTTTTATTATTTTTAAGCTTTGGTCTGTTGAGTTATCATCTACAATTATTAATTCCCAATTAGAATAGTCTTGATTTTTTACTGATTTTATTGTTTCTGATAAATATTTATCACAATTATATACTGGCATAATTATACTTATAATATCATTATTCATACTTTGTAATTCCTTTTTTGATTTTTCTAATTTGCATATTCTTGAATTTCATTTTTTATTATTTCAAGTTTTTCATTATCATATGTCTCACTTAAATCGTTAATCTTTAATTTTAATCTATACACAAAAAATTCCCATTCACCTTTTGAAACAATATCATGTTTTTTTAATATTTCATCATTTTTTATCATATCTGCCAATTGCTGTAAACCTTTTATTCCATTTTCTATATCATTGTTTTCAATCATATTAATAGATTTATTATATAGCATTTCTATTTGTACAAATTGTAATTTATTTTTTTCGTTATTTAAGTAGTTCACCAATATTTTCATGTCATTTTCGTCTAAGTATTCATCCTCCAAATATACCCCTTTTAAATACTGATATGTATTATTTTTAGAATATGGAATAAATTTCATTGCTTCTTTATATTTTCCTTTGTTATACAACATTTCTCCCGGTATTCTTGTAATGTTTAATATAATGATAATCGTCATAATTATACTAATTGATACTTCTAACCATTTTGTGTTTTTTTCTATAGCCCTATCTTCATCGTTTATAAGTGCAATTAACATATAAAAATTTGTTATTGTAACTAAGTATGATAAATCAAAGTCCACTATTGTATGAATTGCTATAAATAACCATGCAAAAAAGATTGAACTATTCAATATATTTGTTTTTTCTTTTCTTTTAATAAAATTATATATTGTAATTATTATAATTGATAGACAAGCTATAATACCAATAATTCCATAGTCCATTAATATATCTAAATAGTAACTATGTACTTCCATTGTTAAATATGCATATTCACGTACTTTTATAAACATATTTGCATATGTTTTGGCTCCATTGCCAAATACTGGGTGCATTGCAAATAATTTTAAGCCACTTTTATACATACTTATTCTTTCTGAAATACTGATATTTCCCATCTTAAATGTTTTTATTAATCTCATAACATCATTTGGCAAAAATTTATAATTTACAATATCTTCTTTTCCATTTAAAAATATTTTATTTATTGTTGCTCTACTATCTGCTGATGTATAAAATTCTACCATCGCATAGTCTACGTCTCCTGTATGCATTGTAAATTCTTGTATTATATTTTTTCCTTTTTTGTTAATTTCTTCTTCATATATAACGTCTTCATTTCTTTTATTGTCTACTTGCAGTACTTTTATTGTTATTGGCTCATCATATTCAAAATCATAATCTATTTTAACTGTGTATGTTGTTTCTGGTTTTAATTTATATAATGTTGCATAATCATATTCAGGTTTTAATTCTAGTGGTTTGCTAAAGTTTTGTGCTATTATAACATATAAAATTCCAGTTATAATTAAAATTGCTAATATTGATACTGTTCTTTTTTTGCTATTTTTAAATTTTATTTTTTCTGATATTTCTAATAATAAATAACTAAATATATATGTAAGTATTATTGTTATTAAAATTCCTAAAAATATTGATAACTGCGTACAATATTCAATCTTAACTTTGTCAAATACTACTACTAGTACATATGTAAATATCATTATAAAAATTGATGGTAGTATTTTGTTGGCATCCTTTAAATGTACTAAATATGCTATAAATAGTATTGCATATATTACCATGCCCGCTCTTGAATTGCAATAATATAATGCATACATTCCTATTTGAATATATATTGCATATAGTCCTGTTGTTTTTTTATTGTCATTTTCTAAAAATTTGCCCAATGCTATTATGATTAGGGCCCCTATATATGCAAATACTGCATTGCTATATCCTATTGTTGATGTCATTCGTACATCTTCTACTTGTGCTGATTTTGTTATATCATAAAATTTTTGGAATAGGTTAAAGTTCATTCTGTCTATTCCAAATAATACTATTGGTATTGAGGATAATAGTGTTATAATTACAAATGTTTTCTTTCTTTTTGATGTTGTTATTAAATTTCTTACCATAATATACATACTATAAATTGTTGTGTATTGTATAAATATGTCTATTGTGTCACTTAGTGAACAGTATGTTTTTGCTATTAATGGAATTGCTGTTATTAGCATCATTGCTGTGATTGCTATATCAATTTTTCCTTTTATTAGTATTTTTTCTTTTTTACATATTTTGGATGTTATTATATATATTAGTGCTTCTATTATTATTGTTGTTTCTAATATTATTCTGGGGTTTTCATGTGTTGAGCCTACAAATATGTTTAATAGTATGATATTTATGTAAATAATAATTGTATATGTTTTTTCGAATATGTTTTTCTTCGTTTGTATCACCTCTTTTTATTTCGTTTTGAGTATATCATATTTTTATTACAATTATCAATACTTTTTTATAGTTTTATATTTTGAGAGTGTGGCCGTAAAGTGACATTAGTACCAAAAATTTAAATTACAGAAATAATATTATACACTAAATTTGTACACATGCACAAAATAATTCCACAAACAGTAGGAATAGCAAAAGAAATAGCAGTCCATTTCCATCTACCAGTTTCTTTTTTTACAGTAAATAATGTTGTAGCACAAGGAAAATGCAAAATTGTAAAAAGCATAACATTAATAGCAGTAATCATAGTCCATCCATTTTGAATTAAAATTTGCCCAATTTGAATTGTATCTTCTATATTTACTAATGTTCCACCTTTCAAATAACACATTAAAATTATTGGTAAAACTATCTCATTTGCAGGAATACCTAAAATAAACGCCGTCAAAATATATCCATCTAACCCCATCAACTTTGCAAATGGGTCAAAAAAGTTTGCTATAATTGAAAGTACACTTTGGCCATTAATCCCAATATTTGCCATAAGCCATATAACAAGTCCTGCAGGTGCTGCAACTGATATTGCTCTACCTAAAACAAATAATGTTCTATCAAATATCGAACGTACTAATATTTTACCAAATTGTGGTTTCCTATATGGTGGCAACTCTAACACCATTGATGATGGCATCCCTTTTAAAATTGTTTTTGACAATATTTTTGATATTACAATTGTCATAAATATCCCAAATATTATTACAACAATTACAGCCAATGTTGATAATATTGATGCCAATAGTGTGCTTCCTCCAGCAAATGCCCCTGCTATAAATATTGTTGCTATTGTTATCAAAAACGGAAATCTTCCATTACACGGTACGAAATTATTTGTTAATATTGCTATCAATCTTTCTCTTGGTGAATCTATAATTCTACATCCAGTTACACCACATGCATTACATCCAAATCCCATGCACATTGTAATCATCTGTTTTCCACTACAACATGCCTTTTTAAAAAAGCCATCCATATTAAATGCAATTCGTGGAAGGTAGCCTAAATCTTCTAGTATTGTAAACAATGGGAAAAATATTGCCATTGGTGGCAACATTACGGCAATTATCCAAGTTAGTGTTTTATATACACCATTTATTAACATATCTGAAAGCCATATAGGGGAATGTATGTGATTTGCAAAATGAATTAGTTTATCTTGAAACCAGTTAAATACATTAAATAAAAATTCTGATGGATAGTTTGCTCCTACAATAGTTATCCAAAATATTACGCCTAAAAAGATAATCATTATTGGAATTCCAAATATTTTTGATGTTAAAATTTTATCTACTTTTAAATCTCTTTCTCTATAATTCTTATTTTCAAATGTGCATACTTCTTTTGCTGTTATTTCAGCTTTTTCCATAATATTTGCCACTATTTTGTCTTTGAAATTTTTTGATGTAATTTTACTTTCTTCCAAGCTTTTTTTAGTTTCTTTTACTGCTTGTTTTATTTTTTGTTCTTCTAAATCTAATTCTAGGTTTTCTTGTATTGATTTTAGTATTTTTTCTTCACCATCGATCAGTTTTATTGCTATCCATCTATATATTTTTTTTGAAATATTAAGCTCTTTTATTTTTATACTTCTTGTTTCTATATCTGTCAATTTATCTTCTGTAGTTTTTGTTTTTTCAGATTCAAATGTTTCTACTAATTTTTTAAGATTTTCTTCAATTTCTTGTTCATATATAATTCCTTTTGCACATGGAATTATTTCACCTTCACAAACTTTATATATAGTTTTTTTCAGTTTTTCTAACGTATTTTTATCTCTTGCAACAGTTCCTACAACAGGTACTCCCAGCAAATCTTCTAATTTGTTTAAATCTATTTTTATTTTTTTCTTTTTTGCTTCGTCTAACAAATTCACACAAACTATTATATTATCTGTTATTTCCATAATTTGATATACTAAATTTAAATTTCTTTCTAAACATGTGCTGTCAACTACAATTACTGTTGCATCAGGATTTCCAAAACATATATAGTCTCTTGCAATTTCTTCTTCTTCTGAGTTTGACATTATTGAGTATGTACCTGGAATGTCTACAAATGTGAATTTTTTATTATTTATTATTGCTTCTCCTGTTGCATTTGCTACTGTTTTTCCTGTCCAATTCCCAGTATGTTGATGCATTCCTGTTAGATTATTAAATATCGTTGATTTTCCTACATTTGGGTTTCCTGCTAGTGCTACTGTATATGTATCTTTCACAAGCTCACCACCTTAAATTTTATTATTACAATATATGTTTTAGTTTTGAGTTTATGAATTATATATGTTTTTGATTTTTATTTTTAGCTTAAATTGTCTGAACAAAATTTATATCTACTACAAACTCAAAAACCCCAACTCTAATTAGAGTCAGGGTTTTGTTGTGTTTAGTTAGAGGATGGTACTTCCGGAGATTTCCTTTTGTCGCCGTAATAGACAGCTATAAGGTTTTTTACCATATCTGGTACAACCTTTTCTGCATTCACTCTCCGATTTTTTTCCTTATTTTTTTCTACCATTTCTCTTCTACCTCCAAATTTTTTTGTCTACTTTTATTATATCTCATTTTTATGTTAATCACAATACTTTTTTCAAAATTCATTCAAATTTTATGTTACCTGCTTTATTATATATTATTTACTAAAATTCTCCAAAACATTTTTTACTTCTTCTGTTGAAGGCAATTTTAATACACTATCGGCAAGCTCCTTACATTCCTCAAAATTCAAATCAGTCACTAATTTTCTAACCTTTAAAATCTTATTAGCATTCATAGAAAACTCATCCAATCCAAGTCCAACAAGTAAAGGAATAAAATTAATATCACCAGCCGCTTCTCCGCACATACCACATAAAATACCATTTTTATGAGCTCCATCAATAGCAGATTTAATCAAACGAATTACAGCAGGGTTAAAATGTGAATACAAATTTGCAAGCTTCTCATTACCTCTTTCAACAGCAATAGTATATTGAATTAAATCATTTGTCCCTATACTAAAAAAATCACACTCTTCTGCAAATTCGTCAGCCATTACAGCAGATGACGGAATTTCAACCATAATTCCAACTTCTATATTTTCATTAAATCTCATATTTTGGGCTTTCAATTCTTCCTTTACTTCTTTAATAATTTCTTTTGATTTCCTCAATTCTTCAATTGACGAAATCATAGGAAGCATTATTGCAACATTTCCATAACTGCTTGCCCTTAAAATAGCCCTTAACTGTACTTTAAATAAGTCAACATTATCTAGATAAATTCTAATTGCTCTATAACCTAAAAACGGATTCTCTTCTTTTGGTAGTTTCATATATTTTAAATCTTTATCTCCTCCAATATCTAATGTCCTTATAACAAGCCTTTTATTTTCAAGTTTTTCAGCAATTTCTTTATATGCCTCAAATTGCTCTTCTTCTGATGGAAAATCTTTTGCATCCATATACAAAAATTCACTTCTTAAAAGTCCCACACCTTCTGCTGTATTATCAATTACAATTTGTATATCTTGTGGCCCTCCAATATTTGCTAAAAGTTCAACCTGATGTCCATCTTTTGTTATTGCCTTTTTATTTTTATATTTTTCTAATTCTTGTTTTTCTTGTTTTATATTCTCTTGATTTTTTGTTAGCTCTTTAATTTTTTCTTGTGTTGGATTCAAAAATATTTCTCCTGTTGTTCCATTTAATGCAATATAATCATTTTCTTTTATATTTTCAAAAATATGCTTTATACCAACAATTGCAGGAATTTCATTAGTTCTTGCAATTATAGCCATGTGAGAATTGACACCACCAATTTCTGTGATAATGCCTGAAATTTTTTTTAAATTCATTTTAGCAGTATCTGATGTTGACAATTCTTTTGCAACTAGTATTGTATTTTCAGGTAATTTTGATAAATCAACTTCTTTTATTTTTAATAATTTTGCTAATATTCTATTTTTCATATCTTCTATATCTCTGCTTCGTGCAGCCATATATGGGTCTTCCATTTCTTCAAATGTTTTTATTATTTGATTTAGTCCATTTTCTACTGCATATGCACTATTGCATTTCTCTTGCTCAATTATTTTTATAGTCTCTTGAGTTAAGCTAGGGTCTTGCAATATCATCAAATATGCTTGCATTATCTCTTTTTCTGTTCCATCTATGTTTTGTATTAATAGCTCTATTTCACTTTCTACTTCTTTTACTGCATCATATATTTGGTGTTTTTCTTTTGAAATATCTTCAATTTTTTGCTTTTCTATTTTTAATTCATTTTCTTTTAAAATTACTACTTTTCCAAGTCCTATTCCATCAGAAATACCTTTTCCAACAAGCATACAATTACCTTCTTTCTAATACTTTTTTTATCTATAATATTTCAATAAGTTTGAAAATATATTGTTTTGAAATACCGCGTAAGCGACCAAACGAACAAGTGTGAGTGCGAATTGGAGCAAACTACATACTAGTATTTTTGTATATGAAGTTTGCGACACCAAGGTATGAAAAACAATATATTTTCAAATTTCCATATAATATTATTATACATTATAAAAACATAATATAAATTATAAAAATTCCTAGCCAATATTATTTTCCAAAAAACTCTTAACATCCTCTAACGCCACATCTTCATTTTCTCCATCACATATAATTTCCAATTCTGTTTTGTGCTTTATTCCTGCAGACATAATCATAAGTGGAGACCTCGCATCAATCAACTTTCCATTAACAATTAAGTTAATAGTACATTTATACTTCATCGCAAGCTTTGCAAGTTCAGTTGCAGGTCTTGCATGAAGACCTGTCTCATTTTCAATAACAACATTTGCTTTTTTCAACTTTCCTTTCCCCCTTAACCTTTTGCATTAATATTTTCGTTTTCATTTTCCCAAACATTTTTCTTCCAAACAGTCATAATACCCATAGCTACAAATGAGCCAGCAGCAAGTGCTACAACATACCAAGGCCAATTACCAATTAAAGGTAATACAAATATTCCTCCATGAGGAGCCATCAACGTACAGTTAAACGCCATTGACAAAGCACCAGAAACTGCTGAGCCAATTACACAAGAAACTAAGACACGAAGTGGGTCTGATGATGCAAAAGGTATTGCTCCCTCTGATATAAATGATAGTCCCATAACATAATTTAATAAACCTGCCTGTCTTTCTTTTTTAGGTAATTTTTTAGGGAAGAAAGTTGCTAAAAGTGCTATTGCAAGTGGTGCAACCATTCCACCTATCATAACTGCCGCCATTATTTCATAATGTCCTTCTGCTAACATTCCTGTTCCAAAGGTATATGCCGCTTTATTTACAGGTCCTCCTAAATCAACAGACATCATACCTGCAAGAATTGCTCCTAAAATTACTCTATTAACTTCACTCATTGATGATAAGAAATTATTTAAACCTGTATTTATTGCTGATACAAATGGATTTATTAATAACATTATTAACCCTATTAATAGTACTCCTGCTACTGGATAAATTAGAATTGTTCTTATCCCTTCTAGACTTTTTGGCATAAAACTAAATAATTTTTTCAAAAACAGAACTACATATCCACCTATAAAGCCTGCAAGTAATGCTCCTAAAAATCCTGAACTTACTAACACTTCTTCTGGATTTCCAAGTGATGTAAATGTTGTTCCTGCCTTGCTTATTGCTCCACCTACAAAACCAACTACAAGTCCTGGTCTATCTGCAATACTCATTGCTATATATCCTGATAAAATTACTAGCATAAAATCAAAAGCCATTCCACCTATTGTCTTAAAAAACGCCGCAACCGGTGTATTCATACCAAAATTTGATGGGTCTATTGAATAGTCATCTAATAAAAATGCTATTGCAATTAAAATTCCTCCACCTACAACAAATGGTAACATATGTGTTACACCATTCATTAGATGATTGTATAGATTTCCTTTTGGTTTTTCCATTTCTGTATTTTCTCTTTTATTTCCTTGATGATGATATATTGGAATATCATTTTCAGAATATAATACTTTTTCTATCAACTCTTTTGGTTTATGAATTCCTTCTGATACACCTGTTCTTAAAATTCTTTTGCCATCAAATCTTGCTAAATCTACCTTTACATCTGCTGCTATTATTATTGCTTTTGCATTTTTTATTTCTTCATCTGTAAATTTATTTTTTGTTCCAGATTGACCTTGTGTTTCTACTTTTATTGGATGTCCTAACTCTTCTCCCATTTGTTCTAAGCTTTCAGCCGCCATATACGTATGGGCTATTCCAGTTGGACATGCCGTGATTC
This sequence comes from uncultured Clostridia bacterium, assembly GCA_934132805.1. Lineage (GTDB taxonomy): Bacteria > Bacillota > Clostridia > TANB77 > CAG-508 > CAG-269. The sequence goes on from CAKPAB010000008.1 coordinate 19,191, forward strand.
CTAGTATCTCATAATTTTTATTTTTTGTTGTACTTTCATTACTTTTTAAGTTATTGTTTTTATTACTTGATGTTTCTGTATTTTCTACGTCTATTTTTTGTTCATCTGCTTTATCTATTATTTCTAAAAATTCTTCTTTTGTTTTTGCATTTAATAAATCTTTTCTAAACTTTTCATTCATTAATAATGCTGATAAACGGCTTAAAACTTCTAGGTGTATATTGTCTTTACTATTAGGTGCTGCAATCAAAAACAATAATTGTACAGGCTTTTCATCTAATGCATTAAAATCTACACCATCAGGTATTACCATAGCAACTAGTCCTGGCTCTGAAATCACTCCACCTTTTCCATGTGGTATTGCAATTCCTTCTCCTACTCCTGTTGAGCCTTCTGCTTCTCTTTCCATTACTAATTTTAAATACTCTTCTTTATTATTTATGTTTCCATGTTGTTCCATAAGTTCTACCGCTTGTTCTATTACATTTTGCTTGTTTGATGCTTTTACATTTAAATCTATTGTTTCTTTTGTAAGTAAATCTGTAATTTTCATAATTTTTCGTCCTTATTTTTATATTTAGGTTTTATCAGGCACCTAGCAACCTTTTATTCAGATTTTAAATTGTAATAATTTTTCTTTGATTTTTTCTTTTGTAGCTAAAAATAAAGTATTTGTTGTTGCAGTTGCTGCTGCCACTCCCATTTGAAGTGCTTTATCATAATTATTATATATCTCATGTCCTGCTAAAAAGCCTGCAACCATTGAATCCCCTGCACCAACAGTATTAACTACATCTTCTACACCTATAGCATTGATTTTATATGAATATCCATTTTCATCCAAAAGTACTGCTCCAAGACTCCCCATAGAAACAATAACGTTCTGTGCTCCTTTTGTTTGTAATCTTTCTGCATATTCTAATGCTTCATCTTGATTTGAAATCTTGATATTAAAAATCTCCTCTAATTCTTGTTGATTTGGCTTTATTAAATATGGCTTATATTTTAGTGTTTTTAGTAATAATTCTCCTGTTGTATCAACAACAATTTTGATATTTTTATTTTCTAACATTTTGCAAATTTTTTCATAAATATTATTTTCTACTCCATTGGGAACACTTCCTGACAGTACTAATGTATCATTATTTTTTAGTATTTCCAATTTTTTATATAATAATTCAAAATATTTTGAGTCTATATATGGTCCATTAGCATTAATTGCTGTTTCTTCTTTTTCGTCCAAAATTTTTACATTTATTCTTGAATTTTCATTTTTTATTTCTATAAAATCTGTTTTAACTCCATATTTTTGTACTTGTTTTTCTATTTCTTTTCCTACAAATCCTGATATGAAGCCTATTGCTGTTGTTTTTTGCCCCAATGCTTCTAATACTATTGATACGTTTATTCCTTTTCCCCCTGGGAAAATGTGTTCTTCTTTGCTCTTGTTTATTTTTCCTGTTTTAAAATTTTTAGTTTTTATTACGTAGTCTAACGCAGGATTGAATGTTAATGTGTATATCATTTTTTCTCCTTTTATTTTTGAATTTTTCTTTTGTTTTAAATATTTCCAAAAAATAAAAAGAATATTCATCTTTGAATATTCTTCTAAATTTTTTGTACATATTAAAAAAACACTTCTTACGAAGTAGAAAAAAAAATTTCTTATTTTTAGCCTAATCCACACGCCATTGCTGACAACAGTTTTTGAGTCTTATTTGATAATGACTACAAATATAAAATACATTAGAAAAAAATCAATAATAATCTCAATTTTGCATATAATACTTATATAAATATAAAAAGAAATTTTTATATTTGATTGACTTATCGTATCAAAAATGCTATACTAAATGTAGATATTTGAGGCGGTATGCCGATGCCTAGACCTTAGGGTTTAGATGAAAAGTTAAATAGCTTAATACTTGATGACAAGTGTTAAGCTATTAATACTTCTGTAGAAAATAATTTCCATTTCAGAATGATATTTGTATCGTCTGTTCTATTAGTTCGAACAGATACGTCATTGGTGCCGGTGGTGGGACTCGAACCCACACGCCATTGCTGACAACAGATTTTGAGTCTGCCCCGTCTACCAATTCCAGCACACCGGCAGGTTAAAAAAGATTTATTTAATACTTAACTATATTAACATATTTATAACAAAATGTCTAGTAAAAATTATTAAAATATTAATTTTTTTCCAGCAATAATTACAATGCAAGGAGCAATTTGTTTAAGTAAATTGCTCCTCTGTTGACATTATAAAAATAATTATGCATCAGATTCTTTTTGCAAGTCTTCCAAATCTACAATTTCATAATCATAAACAGTAACATTTTTAACTACAAAATCAGAAAAATCATCATCAGCATCCTCAAAACTAGCCACCCCAAACAACTTTTTATCAATCAACTTCAAATGCAACTTTGAAGTATCAACAATCAGTTTAGTAGACAAATCCATACCAAGAGGCAAAGTTTTATTTTGATTATCATAAAAAACTATATTAGTAAAACCAACTCCATTTGTTCCCTCTTTTACATGAAGTTTATATAAATTAATATCATCACCATAGTTTTCAACCGCTTCTTTCATTTCCAATTCAGGGTTTATATTAAAAACATTAATATCATTATTTTCCAAAGTTCCACCATCTATAGCCTTATAAACAGTCAAAGATTCTGGTATAACTACTTTATCAAGAGCCTTCTTAATATTTTGGATAACTGATTGTAACATCAACTTAAAACCAATAGTTTTTGTCCCCTTATTAATTTCCAAAATATTAAATTTATCTTTTGGTAACTCTCTATGTCTTTTGTTATTAATTTTTCTAACTTTTGTACTATCTTGAACAATATTACCAAAAATATCATATTCCTCCTCATTTAAAGACTTCAATTCTTTTGCTTCTATTTTCAATTTTTTTAAAGTCCTTTCAAGCTCTTCTGGTAATATATTATTTTCTTTTATTTTATTTAATATCTCAAGCAGATTAGTAGTAGCAATAAATAAACTATCAGTATCTTCTCTGTCCAAGTTTTTTCTTTGCATTCTATCTAATTTTTTTCCAAATTCTTCGAAATCTTCCTCATAATTAAATGTTTTTTCAATTCTTTTTATAACATTAACTTCTTCTTGTTCACCTTCTGGCAACACTTCCATTTCATCTTTATTGCTATACTTCCAGAATTCAAAAATACTTTTTTTATGGCTATCTATCTCTTCAATGTATTTTGATGCATTTTCTATTTTTTTTGCCATGTTTTTTGTTTTCAATTTTAAAGCATTTATATCCATTAAAAGATTTTTCATTTCATTTTCTAATTCTTCTAATTCCTTATAACTCGTTATTAGCTCCTCTAATGTATATGCTTTTTTTATTGGTATTTTCTTTTTTTCTTTTTTTGGAATTTCTGTTTCTTTTATTTGCTCTTCTTGTTGATTTTCTATTTCTACTATTTCTTCATCAATTTCATTATTCTTAATGGCTTTATTACTCTTTTTGCTATATTTAAAATAATATTTGACTTTTCCAAAAAATGATTTTTTACATTCTAAAAATGTTGATATTTGTTTTTCTTTAGCTAAATACTCTATTTCTTGTGATGCCGCTAATTCTTGCATTTTTTTTATTTTCTTATTATATGCACGTATTTTGCTTTTTAATTCTTTTCTCTTTTTTAGGCCTATTTTATATTGTTCTCTTATAAATTCTACCATATGTTTATATTCAATTTTTTGATTTGATAAATAAAATTCCAAATTTCCTTTGTCATTTATATTAGTATCAAAATTAAAATAATCTGGAAGCTCTGTTTGTAAAATAAATATTGCTTTTAATACTTTATAAAATTCATTAGCTTCTTTTTCATTATTCAACTTGATTTTATATGTAGTTTTTATTTTTTCATATACGTTTGTTTCCCCAACTATTTGAATTGATAATTCGTTTTTCTTATTATATACTTCATATATTAATGGCCAATCTTTAGTAAATAACCATAAATAATTTTCTATATCTTCAAATTCTGTTTTTTTCAAATATTTATTTGAATATTTTACATTACTTATTGGTACAAAGATTTTTCCTATTCTTTTTCCTTCTAATTGTTTTTTTAACAAATAGAAAAAAGTTGAATAATCTGCATCTTCTGTTGGAACTATCATAAAATATTTATCTGTATTTTCTGAATAATATATTTGCCATAAATAATTTCCATGAAATTTTACTTTAAACGGTATTTCTCTATTTAATTGTAATTGTTCTTTTTCTATTTGTTCAATTTCATTTATATCCATATTTTTAAGCATATTTAAAAATTTTGTATGTTTTATGAAATTTTCTTCACTTTTATTATCCAAATATTCGTATAATGGCCTAGCTTTTTTATACTTTTCGTTTAAATCTGTTAATCTATTTGTTGGTGATAATAATATTTGAATATCTTTTATATCTATATATCTATATTGTCTATATTGTTTTTCATCATAAAACCTTGTAATTCTATATTCTAATGGCTCAAATTTTTTTAAAGTTTGTGGAATTCTATCTAAATCTAAATTTAAATATTCAAGTTTATCTGTTATTCCTTCAATAATTTCTTTCTTTTTTCTAGGCAACGTTGTATCTCCTCCCATATTTTATTTAATTACATCATAAAAGTTTTTAAATACATATCCTTGTTGTTGCAAGTATTCAATTACTTTTGGTAATATCTCTGCCGTTATTTGCTTTGCCTGTGCATCATGCATTAAAACTATTATATTATTTTTTCCATCTGTAGTCTTTTGTAAATTATCCATTAAATATTCTTCTGTTGGATTTGATTTTTCAGAGTCACCTGTTAGTGAGTTCCAATCTACATGTAATACATTATTTTGGTCAAGTAATTCTGATGCCTGTGCTTTTAATTCTGCATATTTTCCTCCTACTGACCCTCCTGGGAATCTAAACAAATGTGAATTATATTCCGGAACATTTATTGTTTTTGCAACTATTTCATTACATTGGTTGAATTCATTTAATACTTGTTCTGGTGATTGATATATTATTGAATATTTATGCGAATATCCATGATTTGCTATATAATGCCCTTCATCATATATTCTATTTGTTGTTTCAGGAAACACTTTTACTTGGCTACCCAAAACAAAAAATGTGGCTTTAATATTATATTGCTTTAATATGTCTAAAATTTGATGTGTATTATTTGATGGACCATCATCAAATGTTAAATATGCATTTTTTCCTTCTGCATGATATATATTTTTCAAATTTTCTCTACCTTGTTCTGTTAATTTCGGAATTTTAGCTTGTTTTTCTTTTTCTTCCTCTCTTTTCTTGTTTTCCACATCTTGTTGCTGTTTTTGTTGAAATTCAGTAATCTGCTTAGCAAATTCTTTAGCATTTTTTACTCTTATTGTAGTATCTATCAAATAATAAATTGATAATAATAATGTTATAATAATAGCTACAATAGCTATTATTATAAACGTAATTCTTTTTTTATCAACATATTTTTTCATACTATAAATATTATAACCTTCGTATTGGTCTCTATTTTGAAATATTCCCATTTAAATTCCTCTTTTATTTTTTCATCAATTAGTTTTATTTTCTTCTGTCTTTTTTAGAATTGGTTACTTTTTCATTGCCTGTTTTATATATTCAATTTCTTCTTCTACATTCAGTCTCATAAATATTGGCTCACCTTTTTCTATTACTTTTGTATTTTTAATTTTATCATATTCTTTTAAACTTTCCCATGTTTTTAAATTTTCATCTGTAATTCCAATTTGTCTTAATATATTTTCTGATGTCTCATTCATAAATGGTTTTATCAAAATGGCTATTTTTCTTAAGTTTTCTATTAAATGATACATTGATGATTTTAGTTTGTCTGTGTTTTCTTCTTTTGCTAGTTGCCATGGCATTGTTTCATCAATATATTTATTTGTTCTTGATACAAGTGCCCAGATTTCTTGAATTGAGTTTGCAATTTCGAAGTTTTCAAATAGTTTTTCAAATTTTTCTATTTGCTCTGTACATGCATTTTCTAAACTTTCATCAACTTCATTTGGTCTTCCATTGTATTCTGGTACTTGTCCATCAAAATATTTGTTGACCATTGATACTGTTCTGTTTAACAAATTACTTAAGTCATTACATAAATCAAAATTATATCTTTCTACAAATTCTTCTGGTGAAAATAGTCCATCTTGTGATGTTGGCATTTCTCTTAATAGGAAATATTTTGTTGCATCTAGACCATATCTATCTATTAAATCTTCTGGATAGATAACATTTCCTTTTGATTTGCTCATTTTTCCATCTTTCATTGTTATCCAATTATGAACAAATATTGTTTTTGGCAATGGTAAATCTAGTGCCATCAAGAATATTGGCCAATATATTAAGTGAAATCTTGCAATATCTTTTCCTACAACGTGAACATCTGCCGGCCAAAATTTTTTGAATAATGTATCATCATCTGACATATATCCCAATGCTGTAAGGTAATTTGTTAAAGCATCTACCCATACATATATTACATGTTTTGGGTCTTTTAATACTTTTATTCCCCAGTCAAATGATGTTCTTGTAACACATAAATCTTCTAATCCTGGTTTGATAAAATTGTTTATCATTTCCTGTTTTCTGTATTCTGGTTTAACAAAATCCGGATGTTCGTCATAATATTTTAAAAGTCTGTCTGCATATTTTTTCATATTGAAGAAGTATGCTTCTTCCTTCATTGGAACTACTTCTCTTCCACAGTCTGGACATTTTCCATCAATTAATTGTGTTTGTGTAAAGAATGTTTCACATGGTACACAGTAAAGTCCTTCGTACTCACCTTTGTAGATGTCTCCTTGTTCCATGAATTTGTCAAATATTTTTTGAACTACTTTTTCGTGTCTTTCATCTGTTGTTCTTATAAAGTCATCATATTGTATGTCCATTTTTGCCCATAGTTCTTTTGCCATTGCTGTCATTTTGTCTACATATTGTTGTGGTGTTTCTCCTGCTTCTTTTGCTTTTATTTCTATTTTTTGTCCATGTTCATCTGTTCCTGTTAACATGTAACATTCTTTTCCTTTTAATTTGTTATATCTTTTTAATGTGTCTGCAACTGTAGTTGAATATGCTGTTCCTATATGGAATTTTCCGCTTGGATAGTATATTGGTGTTGTTACATAAAATGTTTCTTTCATATTTACCTCTTCCTTCCTTTTGGGTTTTGCTGCATAATTTCTGTGTTTTGACTGCCCTCTTTTCTCTCTTATTTTTTCTTACTTATGTTATCACATTTTTAGTAGTTTGTCTAGAAATATTATTACCTTTTCAAAATCTTTTTATATGAAATACCTCTTGTAGCTTTCACTTTGTTATGATATAATCTATTAAATCATAAAATTCAACATTTGAAAGGACTGATAAAAATGAAAAATTTTTTCATAATCTTAGCAATGAAAATGCTAAACTTAATATTAAAAATATGTCACAAAAATGGAGGAAACTTTTTAGGAAAAATCGCATATGACTGGAATCCAGAAATATTCAGATACTTTAAAGTCAACTGTCCAGTAATAGCCGTATCTGCAACAAATGGAAAAACAATGACAAATAACTGCATTGGTTACACACTAAAAACGGCAGGAAATAAAGTTATAAGCAATATTGAAGGAAATAATATGGAAACAGGCATACTTTCCACAATACTAAAAAATTGTACTTTAACTGGAAAAATCAAAGCAGATTACCTAGTTTTCGAAGTTGACGAAAGTTACATACCAGTTGTATTTAAAGACTTTAGACTAGATACATTGGTAGTTCTAAACTTCTTCCGTGACCAATTAGACAGAAATGGTGAAGTTGAATCTTTAATTTTAAGAATAAATGAATTTTTGAAAACTTATAATGGAAATTTAATTTTAAATAATGATGATCCAAACGTATCACGACTTGGACAATCCAACCCAGCCAATAAAAATATCTACTATTTTAGTGTTGATAAATATCAATTTGCAACAGAACAAATTAAAGAAGCTGGCGAAGGCAAATTCTGTCCTTTCTGTAAAACACGATTAGAATATGAATATTATCAATATTCACATGTTGGAAAGTTTAAATGTCCAAATTGTAATTTTGGTGATAATGAAATTTATAAATTAGCAACAAATGTTGATTTAAAAAATAGATGTTTTGATATTGATGGAAATACTTACAAAATAAATGGAAATAGCATTTACTTAATTTACAATTATACTGCTGTATATTCAGTTTGCAGTTTATATGATATTTCAAATGACATTGTAAAAAAAGCATTTTCAACTTTTGCTTTAAATAATGGTCGTCTGGAAGAAATCAAAATAAATGGTATTCCAACTATAATCAATTTAGCAAAAAACCCAACAGGAAGCAATGTTAGTTTACGTATTTTAAATGAAGATGATTCAGAAAAAGATTTACTTTTTGTTTTAAATGATAATATTGCTGATGGCTTTGATGTCTCTTGGATATGGGATATTAACTTTAATAATTTAAATAATGTTTCTAGAATTATTACATCTGGAACTCGTGCTTATGATATTGCTATTAGAATTAAAACTAGTGGTTTCCCTGCTGAAAAAATTGAATCATATTTAAATTTGGAAAATGCTGTAAAAGCCTTATACAAAACTGATGTTAAAAAATATGTTATTGCAAATTATACATCTTTGCAACCTACTAGACATGAATTAAAAAAATTCGATGAAACTTGTAAAAATAATAATGTAGTTTCTACTGAATCTACTGATATCTTTCAAAATGAAACTATTGAAAATACTGAAATTAACGCAAACGAAAATATCCAAAACATAGATAATATTGATAATTTACAACATCAAGTTACTGAAGAAAAATCAATTAAAATTTTATATTTGTATCCTGACATGCTAGAACTTTATGGTGATTATGGAAACATCCAAGTTCTAAAATATCGAATTGAATCTCGAGGATACAAAGCAATTATTGATAGATACTCTATTAGTGATACAGCACCAACATTTAGCGATTACGATATTGTTTTCGCTGGCGGTGGCGCTGATAATGAACAAAGTATTTTGGCAGAAGATTTAGTTAAATACAAAGATGATATAAAAAATGCTGTCAATAATGGTGTATTCTTCTTACTTATTTGTGGTGCTTATCAATTATTTGGCCAATATTATAAAGGTGTTGAAGGTACTATTATACCAGGACTTGAAGTTTTTGATTATTATACTGTTGCTAACCATGATAGAAAGAAAAGATGTATTGGAAATATTGTTATAGAAGCTAATTTGCCAAACTTAACAACAAAAGTTATTGGCTTTGAAAATCATGGTGGCCAAACTTTTGATATTTCTAATTCTTTCGGAAATGTTTTATTTGGAAATGGCAATAAATTTGGTGATACCCAAGAAGGTTTTTTCAAAAATAATGTTATTGCAACATATTTGCATGGTCCCTTACTTTCTAAAAACCCTGAACTTTGTGATTATATTATAAAATATTGCTTAAATAGAAAATATAACGAAGATGTTCAGTTAACGCCTTTAGATGACCAGTTTGAAAATCTGTGCAGACAACAATTATTGAACAGATTTTTAGGTGAGAAAAGGGAAAAAGGGACGTTCCTTGAAATCCCTGCAAACCGGGAAAAAGGGACACTCTTTGTAAATAAAGAGTGTCCCTTTTTCCCGGTTTGCAGGGATTTCAAGGAACGTCCCTTTTTCCCTTCATCTCCGCATATTGAATATTATCATAAATAAATTTAACCACTGATTCTAAGCCAATCAAATCATGTTCCATATTTGGCATCTCAACATATGATATTGCACCACCTGATGATATCTTTTGAAACCCACTTTCAAATGTTAATTTTTCAAACACATCCATTTTTTCTCTTACGTCCACATAATAAGAATTTGTATAATAGCCTTTGTCTGTTACATCTTCTATTGTTCCAAATTTTTCTTTATCTATTCTAGCAAATTTATATCCTAAGCTCTCTGATGGAGTTCCATATAGTGTAAAACCAACATTAGTTTCTTTTTCCCACTTATCAGTTGTTTTACGCAAATATTTCATAACACTTAAAGCAAATTCCTTTCCTTCAAGTATTGTATGTGAAACTCCCTTCATTAATTTTGTCATTTCATAAATTCCTATATATCCTAATGATATTGTTGAATATCCTCCATATAACAATTTATCTATTTTCTCTCCCTTTTTTAGTCTAGCTATTGCACCATATTGCCAATGAACTGGGCTAACGTCTGATAAAGTCCCTAATAATGCATAATGTCTGCACATTAACGCTTCTTTGCATAACTCTAATCTTTCTTCTAATAACTTCCAAAATTTTTCTTCATCGCCTTCTGCAATTATTGCTATTTGTGGTAAATTAATGCTTACAACTCCTTGATTAAATCTTCCCTCAAACTTATAAGTGTTTTTTTCATCTTTCCAAGGTTGCAAAAAGCTTCTACATCCCATTGGGCTAAATACATTACCTGCATAATTTTCACGCATTTTCTTTGCTGATATATAATCTATACACATTTTTTTAGCCGAACATTTTATAGCAAGTCTTGTTAAATAGTCATACCTTCCACCTTTTAAGCAATTATTCTCATCTAATACATATACTAATTTAGGAAATATTGGATTTGTATATTCTCCTGTTTCATTTTTTATGCCTTGAATTCTCTGTTTCAAAATCTCTTCTATTATTATTGCATTTTCTTTTATATATGGGTCACTTTCTTCTAAATTCAAAAACAATGTTACAAGAGGTGGTTGTCCTTTAGTTGTCATTAATGTATTTATTTGATATTGAATAGTTTGAACTCCAGCTTCTAGTTCTTGCTTAACTCTTGCATCAACTAATTCTTCTATTGTCGCTCCTGATAGTTTTCCTTTGTATTTTGTTTCTAATTGTTTTTTGTATTTGTTATAACTTTTTCTTAAATATTTTCCCAAATGTTTTATTTCTACAGATTGTCCTCCATATTGATTGCTTGCTACTGATGCAATTATTTGCGTTGTTACTATACATGCAACCTGAAAGCTTTGTGGTGTTTCGATTAAGTTTCCATTTATTACTGTTCCATTATCTAACATATCTCCTATATTTATCAAACTACAATTAAAAATTGGTTGAACAAAGTAGTCTGCATCATGAAAATGTAATATTCCTTCTTGATGTGCTTTTACTATTTTTTCAGGCAATAATAGTCTATTTGTTAAGTCTTTTGAAACTTCTCCAGCTATATAGTTTCTTTGTGTTGATGCAAGCATTGTATTTTTATTTGAATTTTGTTCTGTTAATTCTTTATTTTCATTTCTGATTAGTCCTAAAATTGTTTCATCTGTAGTATTTGATTTTCTTACTAATGCTCTATTGTAACGATAAACTATATATTCTTTTGCTAATTTGTGTTTTCCCATGTCCATAAGTTTTTCTTCTATTATATCTTGTACATCTTCAACTAGTATTCTCTTTTTTCCTAGTCCTTCTATGTAATCTATTATTTCTTTTATTTCTTCTTTTGTTGCTTTTTCTTTGCCAAATACATCTCTGTTTGCTTTTTCTATTGCTACAGCTATTTTTTGTCTGTCATAGTCTACTATTCTTCCATCTCTTTTTATTATTTTCATTTTCAATTCTATTTCCCTTCTATAAGAACAACTCTGAAAAAATTTTTGATTTTTCAGCAAATTTATTTTAGATTATAATCTTCTACAGCACTATTTTCTAAAATTTGTACATTTTATACTTTTATTATATATCAATTTCATTCAATTTCTGTTGCATATATCACAATTTTAGAAATATATTTTCAAGTCAAGTATTTTTTAATATGTTTTTTAAAATCAAAATATCTAATAATTTTTTGTATTCATTTGTGTTGCAATTGCAACTTTTTTATAGTATAATAAAAATCACAAAATAACATCGAGGTGAACAAATGGAATATATACAAGACATCGAAATTTTCTTAAACAATTTTACGTCTACATGTAAAAACGTTCAAAAAAAATCATTCAAAAAAAATCAAACAATTACAACATACATACAAAAAAGAAACCAGCTCTGCATACTTATGCATGGGGAAGCAGACCTTGTTAGATACGATATGAATGGTGATAAAGCCATCATTGAACATTTTACAAAAAACGATATTTTTGGAGAAGCATTATACATTGTAACTACTAATAATGAACTTTCTGTTGAAGCAAAAAAAAATTGTGAAGTTCTATTTTTTAATTATGATAATATCCATCAAAAGTGTAGAAATAACTGCAAATTTCATCAAACATTATCAGAAAATTTTTCTAATTTAATATTAAATAAGGTTATGGATTTAAATACACGAGTTGAAATTTTGACAAAACGCTCTATTCGTGAAAAACTACGTGGCTACTTTAATATTCTATCTACTAGAAATTTGAGTAAAACTTTTTCTCTTCCTTTTTCTTTGACTGATTTAGCTGATTATCTAAGTGTTGATAGAAGTGCTATGATGCGTGAACTTAAAGCTTTAAAAGATGAAGGCTTTATTAAGAAAAATGGTAATAAAATTACACTTTTATATAAATAGAAGTGATGAAAAATAATTTTTTCATCACTAAATTAAATCTGAAATATTTTCAATTTTACACTCTTTTTGTTCTCCAGTTTTCATATTCTTTATTTTAACAATTCCAGAATTGACTTCATCCTCACCAACGACAATAACATAAGGAATTTCTAGTTTATCAGCATACTTCATTTTTGCCTTTAATTTTTTATCATTTAAAAATATTTCTGTATTAATTCCATTACATCTTAAATCATTTGCCAATTTTATTGGAACTGTCATGTCTTCAGCCATTGGAACTATCAAAACTTCTGCTACAGATTTTTTATCAGCTTTTATTAAATTTAATTCACTCAATTTATAAAACAATCTAGTTAAACCAATTGATATTCCGACACCAGGTAATTTTTTGTCTGTATAGTGTTCTGCTAAATTTTCATATCTACCACCAGAGCATACGCTTCCAAGTTCTCTATACTCATTTAAAAATGTTTCATAAACTGTTCCTGTATAATAGTCAAGTCCTCTTGCAATTGTTAAATCTACCTTAAAATTATTATCTGGAATGCCAAATAATCTTACATATTTAACAACATCTGTAAGTTCCTTAAGCCCTATATTAAAAGCTTCATTGTCAATATTCAAATCTCTTAATTTTTGTAATTTTTCATCTGTTGTTCCTTCTATCTCTATAAATTCAAGTATTGTTTTTATTGATTCTGTTGGAATATCTAATTTTTGTAGTTCTTCTATTACTGCATCTTTTCCAATTTTTTCTATTTTGTCTATTATCCTTAAAATTTCCACTGAATTTTCTTTTTGATTTAAACTTTCAAATAAACCATTAAACAATTTTCTATTATTTATTTTTATTGTAAAGTCTTCAAAACCTAATTCTTTAAAGACATTATAAATAACACTTGGAAGTTCTGCATCATTTATTACACTAAGTTCTCCATCTCCTATTATATCTATATCACATTGATAAAATTCACGAAATCTTCCCTTTTGAGTTCTTTCGCCACGGTATACTTTACCTATTTGATATCTTCTAAAAGGAAAACTCAAGTTTCCATAGTTTTTGGCTACATATTTTGCAAGAGGTACAGTTAAATCAAATCTCATTGATATATCTGTATCACCTTTTTGAAATCTATATATTTGTTTTTCTGTCTCTCCACCAGCTTTTGCTAACAATACTTCTGATAATTCTAGTATTGGCGTATCTAGTGGCAAAAAACCAAATTTTTGATATGTTTTTTCTATTTTTTGTTTTATTTGTTCAAATAATATTTGGTCATTTGGCATTAGCTCCATAAAACCTGCTAATGTCCTTGGCTCTGTTTTACTCATATTTAATCTCATTCCTTTCTCAAGGCTCGAAATAAGTTGGAAAAGAAATTATTTTTCAACCTTTTCACCTCTCATTTATTTTTTGCACATTTTGTAATCTGATATTATGTAATCCATTTCAATTGTTTCTAGCTATTTTACCACATTTTAGGCTTTAATTCAAGATAAATTGGCTTTTCATCTTTAAGCATTGTTGCTTTACCATGTCCAGGATAAATAAGTGTATCATCTGGTAATATTAAAATTTTATTAACAATTGATTTCATTATATCTTCTCTACTTGATGTTGGTAAATCTGTTCTTCCCCATGTTCCAGCAAAAATTGTATCACCTGAAAATAAGCATTTTTCTTTTTCACAATAAAGTGATGTGCTTCCAGCTGTATGTCCTGGTGTATGAATTACTCTAAATTCTAGTTCACCCAAATGTATTAAATCATTATCATCAACTCTAGAATCCGCTTCTAATTCTATATCTGGCAACCCAATATATTCTGATAAATTTATATCTACATTATTCAAGCCTTCACTATCAATTCTATGTATTAATATTTTGCCTCCACAGCGTCTTTTTAGTTCATTTACCCCTGCTATATGGTCACCATGACAATGTGTTAAATATATATATTTTAGTTTTCCTTTAAATACATTTTTTATTAAGTTTTCTATTTTATCTATGTCTCCCGCTGGATCTATACACATAATTTCTTTACTATTTTCATCAAATATTACATAACAATTTGTTGGATCACCTATCCAAGTATCTATCTTTAGTTCCTTTAAAATCATATTTTCTTTCTCCATTCAACAATTTAAATCTTTTCAAAAATACTAATAAAATAACTAAAGTGCAAGAAGCACTATCTTTTAACTTCGTAAACACTATCCACTTTCTTAATATTTCTAATTACCTTATTCAATTCTTCTATATTTTCAACCTCTATATTTATATCCATAATAGCAATTCTTTCTTTAGTCGTCTTTGTGCTAACTCCCATAAGATTTGCCTTAGTTTCTTTAATAGTATTCAAAACATCAACTAGTAAACCTTTTCTATCATTCGCAAAAACTTCTATATTTACATTATAATTCTCTTTTGCCTCTTCATACCATTTAACATCAATAATTCTATTTTCTTCAGTTAACAAATCTTTAACATTTACACAATCTTTTCTATGTAC
Source organism: uncultured Clostridia bacterium (assembly GCA_934132805.1). Lineage (GTDB taxonomy): Bacteria > Bacillota > Clostridia > TANB77 > CAG-508 > CAG-269. The sequence goes on from CAKPAB010000008.1 coordinate 34,342, forward strand.
TGAAACTCCTCTGCCTTTAGTAATATATCCTATTATTTCGTCTCCAGGCAATGGATTACAACATTTTGAAAGTTTTACTAGACAATTATCTATTCCTTTTACAACAACTCCTGAGTTTGATGGTTTTTGTTTACGTTCTTTTTGTTTTCTTAATTCTTCCATCTTTTCTTCGATGTCTTCTTCTTGATGTTCTTTTCTATATTCTTGCAACATCTTTGCAATTATTTTAACTGCCGAATTTGCTCCAAAGCCAACAGCAGCATACATATCCTCTGTATTTTTATATTTATATCTGTCCAACATTGCATCAACATACTCTTGTTTAAACAAATCTGTATGTGTCATTCCTATTCTTTTTAATTCTTTTTCAATTAGTTCTTTACCTTTTTCTATATTTTCTGATTTTTGAGCTTTTTTAAACCATCCATTTATTTTATTTTTGGCTTTTGTGCTTTTTACAAATTTTAGCCAATCTCTACTTGGTCCCTTTGAATTGTCTGATGTTATTATTTCTATAATATCTCCGTTTTTTATTTTTGTTATTATTGGCACCATTTTACTATTTATTTTGCAACCTACCATATGGTTTCCTATTTCTTCATGTATACTATATGCAAAGTCTATTGGTGTTGCATTTCTTGGCAATACTTTTATAGCTCCTTTTGGTGTAAATACATAGACTTCATCTTCAAATAATTCTGTTTTTAATGTGTCTAAGAATTCTTGTGGATCTTGCATATCTTTTTGCCATTCTAGCGATTCTCTAAGCCATGCTAATTTGTCTTCTGATACTTTTACTGCTTGTTTTTTTCCAAAATAACTTGCTTCTTTGTATGCCCAATGTGCTGCTATACCATATTCGGCTATTCTATGCATATCCCATGTACGAATTTGTACTTCAAATGGTGTTCCTTTGTCCCCCAGCAAAGTTGTATGTATTGATTGATACATGTTTGGTTTTGGCACTGCAATATAATCTTTAAATCTACCCGGCATTGGGCTATACATTTCATGCACAACTCCAAGTGCTGCATAACAATCTTTTATTGAGTTCACTAATATGCGCAATGCAAATAAGTCATATATTTGGTCTAATGTTTTATTATCTCTTTTCATTTTTCTATAAATACTATATAAATGTTTTGCACGACCTGTTACCTCAGCATCAATACGTTGTTTTTTTAATTGAACTCGTATGTCTGCCATTATTTTTTCAATAAATGATAATCTTTCTTCTCTTTTTTTATTTATCCCTTCGACTAATTCATGGTATTCTTCTGGATATAGATATTTAAAAGATAAATCTTCTAGCTCCCATTTCATTGAATACAGACCTAAACGATTTGCAAGTGGTGCATATATTTCCATTGTTTCTTTTGCATTTGCTATCTGCCTATCTCTTTTTAAAAATTTTAATGTCCTCATATTATGCAACCTATCTGCAAGTTTTATTATTATTACCCTTATATCTTTACCCATTGCTAAAAACATTTTTCTATAATCTTCAACTTGTCGCTCTTCAACTGTTGTAAATTGCATTGCTCCTAATTTAGTAACACCTGCTACCATGTCTGCTATTTCATCACCAAAATCTCTTCTTAGATCTGCATCTGTAACATCTGTATCTTCAACAACATCATGCAAAAGTGCTGCACATATTGTTGCTTCATCTAAGCCCACACCTGCCAATATATAAGCCACATTTATTGGATGTATTATATATGGCTCTCCTGACCTTCTTTTTTGGTCACCATGATGTTCTACAGCATAATTATATGCTTTCATTATTTGTTTACTATCTACTCTTTTACTTGTTTCTTTCTTTTTTGATATTACATCTTGTATTGTTACTTCTTTCTTTTCTTCTTGCATTTTGCTCCCCCTTTTTGTCAATGTCAATAGGGACGGGCCTTATTGACAAATTTTACAATATTAACTTGTCAAAAAAGCCCGTCCCTTTTGACAACTTTTCATATTGATTTCATAACATCTTTAAGATTTATTTGTAAACTGTCAACACCATTAAAGCTGTTAATCTCTAATGTTCCAACAACATCAATTTTGTCACCTATTTTATAATCATCAGCTAAATGTCCTAAATTAAATCCAATTGCATTTATAATAGAATTGCCGTCTTTTAAAGTCATTTTTATGTGCTTTCCATCTGATAAACTTCTTATAGAATCTATTTTTAAATTTTTCAATACAAATATTGGAGTTTTATTTCCTTCACCAAATGGCTCTAATTGTTTTAAGCTTTCTACAACATCTCTATTTATATCGTTTAAATTCACTTTGGCATCTATATTTATAATTGGTACTATTTCATCTACTTTTGATTGCTTAGCTATAATCTCAAAATCATTTACAAATTTTTCGAAGTTTTCTTTCTTTATAGTTATTCCTATTGCCATACTATGTCCGCCAAATTTTTCTATTGTATCTTGACATTTCATTAATGCTCCATGTAAGTCAAATCCTGGAATGCTTCTTCCTGAGCCTTTTGCTAAGTCATCCTCATAACATAATAATATACTTGGTTTAAAATATAATTCTGTTATTTTAGAAGATACTATTCCTATTACACCATGATGCCAGTTTTCTCCTCCTACAACTATTGCACAGTTTTTGTATAATTTATTTGTTTCTATTTGTCTTACTGCATCTTCATAAATTGCTTTTTCTTTTTCTTGCCTTATTTTGTTATAATCATTTAATTTTTTAGTTAACTCATTTACTTCATAAATGTCTTTTGATAAAAATAGTTTTAGTGCTTCGTCTGCATGTCCCATTCTTCCACATGCATTTATTCTAGGTGCTACTCCAAAAGAAATTGTTGTTGAATCTAGGTTTTTGTATCCAGATGATATTAACAAAGATCTTAATCCCATATTTTTTGTTTGTGCTACTAGCATCAATCCTAATTTTGTTATAACTCTATTTTCATCTACTAATGGTACTATGTCTGATATTGTTCCAACACATACTATATCTAAGTATTTTAAATATTCTTTTTCTTCTAATTCTAATTTTATTCCGTAATGCTTGTATTAGTTTGAAAACAACTCCTACTCCTGCTAAGTCTCTGCATGGATATTGATTGTCTTTTCTTTTTGCATCTACTACTGCAAGTGCTTTTGGTAATTTTTCTCCTACTTCATGGTGATCTGTTATTATTGTTTCTATTCCCTTTGAGTTTGCATATTCTATTTCTTCTATTCCGGAAATCCCTGTATCAACTGTTATCATTAGTGTATAATTGTTTTTGGCTATCTTGTCAATTGCTGGTTTGTTTAAGCCATATCCTTCTTCTAACCTATTAGGAATATATGAATCTACTTCTAGCCCTCTGTCTTGTAAGAAACTTTTTAATACTGTTATACTTGTTATTCCGTCTACATCATAGTCTCCATATATTATTGTTTTTTCTTGATTTTCTATTGCTTTTTTTATTCTTTCTACTGCAATTTCCATATCTGGCATTAAATATGGGTTATGAAAGTGTTTTCTTGTTGGGTGCAAAAATGTTTCTATTTGTTCTTCTTTTATTTTTCTGTTTTCTATTATTGTTGCTAATAGTTTGCTTATATTGTATTTTTCTGATATTTGTTGTACTTTTTCTGCATTATTTTCGTATATTTGCCATTTTTTGTTCATACCTTTCTCCTTTTTTACTTTTCATATATTGTATAACATTTTTGCTTTTTTTTAAAGTGTTTTTAATAGAAAACTTAAAAAATCAATGGCAACCATCCACTTTGTGAACTATTTCCATTGATTTTTTTTTAAATTTGTTTAGCAAAAATTATTGTTCTTTGGTCATTGCTTGCATCCGTACAAGTTGATAATGTTAATTCAGCTAAGCCTCCAGTATCTCTTGTATAAAAAGATGTATCTGTTGAAGATGCTTCAAACTTATTATAAACCTCGTATGTTATTGATTTTCCTCTATAATCCGTTACATATATTTTTGCTCCATTAGATAACTTTTTCAAGTTAGAAAAAAACATTCCATTTCTATAATTATGACCAATTACAACTGTATTTCCAGGTTGATTCAAATTATCTCCACTTGGATACAAAGCAATTAAAGCTTTTTCTAATGACTTTGTTGATACCTCTTCTACTATTGGATATTCCAAATTTATTGCTGGAATTTTCATTGTTCCTACTACTGTAAAACCATTATATTTCTTTTTACCAAAACTACCTGCTGTACTACCATTTATAGGAACTTCATTAGAACTATCAAGTACTACATTTTCATTTGATGTATCTGTTGTATTCTCTTCACTTGTTGTTACATCTCCTTGATAATCTTCTACAAAGTCTGATGCTTGTTTTGAATCATTATATTTTCTAAGATAGTCAAAACCTAAAAAGCCTAATAATATAACTATTGCTACTATTACCACTATTAACACTATTGTTAATACTTTACTATATTTACTCTCAAACATACCTTTTACCTCCGTACTTTAAACTCTGATTATATTATAACATATAAAAATCAATTTTACAATTTTTTTACAAATTTTTATATATTTTATGTCAATCTTCATTTTGTAGCATCATTACTTTATTACTATTATACTATCTTGTCTCCAAATTTAGCACCTGCTAAAATGTGAAAATGTAAATGCATTACCTCTTGTCCAGCATCTTTTCCACAATTTACAATAACTCTATATCCACTTTCTTTAAATCCTTTTTCTTCAGCTATTTTATTTATAACACCATATATTTTTCCAACAATTACTTCATCTTCTTTTTCCATATGTGCTAATGAAGTTATATGTTTTTTAGGAATTACCAATATATGAATTGGAGCTGCTGGGTTTATGTCATTAAATGCTAATATTTCATCATCTTCATATACTTTTGTTGATGGTATTTCTCTTTTTATTATTTTACAAAATAAACAATCTTCCATTTTTATCTTTCCTTTCTTTAGGGACGTTCCTTAAATTCCCTTCAAATCGGGATAAAGGGCCAGTCCTTCTAAAATTCAAAACAATTTACAACTTAAAGGAGTGTCCCCAGCTCCCTTGAAAAAGGGATTTTAAGGAACGTCCCTAAATCCCTTTTTCCAATATTGCTTTTATTCTTCTAACACCCGCTGAACTTGCTTCTTCTTTTTTGATTTTGAATTTTCCTAGTTCACTTGTATTTTTAACATGAGGTCCACCACATAGTTCTTTTGAAACAGCTCCTATTGTGTAAACAGTTACAACATCTGGATATTTTTCAATAAACATACATTCTGCTCCTGATTTAACAGCATCTTCTTTTTTCATTTCTTCTACTGTTACTGGTATTGCTTCTTGAATCCATTTGTTTACTAAGTCCTCTGTTTGTTTTTTTTCTTCGTCTGTCATTTTGTGGTCACAGTTGAAGTCAAATCTCATTCTATCTACAGTAATGTTTGAGCCTCTTTGATGTGTATCAGGTCCTAATACTACTTTAAGTGCTGCATTTAAAAGATGTGTTGCTGTATGATATGCAATTGTTGTGGCATTTTGTTCTGCTAGTCCACCTTTAAATTTTTGTTCTGACCCCATTCTTGATTTTTCTTGATGTGCTTTGAATAGTTCGTCAAATTCTTTCATATCAACAGTCATATTGTTTTCTTGTGCTAATTCACTTGTAACTTCTGGTGGAAATCCGTATGTATCATATAGTTTGAATACTACTTTTCCATCTATTTTAGTTTTTCCTTGTTCTTTGGCTTTATTCATTTCTTTTTCAAATTCTTTTTCACCATGTGCAAGTGTCTTTACAAATTTATTTTTTTCTTCGATTATTACATTTTTAATTAGTTCATGATTCTTTGCTAAGTCTGGATACATTTCTTTTAAGTTTTCAACATTGATATCTACTAGTGTTGATATTTCGCCAAGATTGATTTGTAGCTTATTCATATGTCTTACCATTCTACGAATTAATCTCCTTAAGATATATCCTCTGTCAACATTGCTTGGCCTTCCTCCATCACTAATTACCATCATACTTGAACGTAAGTGTTCTGCTATGATTCTTCTGCTTTCTATATTATCAACTTTTTGTAATTCTGATAGTTTGTCCATTACTGGTTTGAATAATTCTGTATCAAATGGTGTTTCTTTTCCTTGTAATAGCATTGTCATTCTTTCTAGTCCAAGTCCTGTATCAACATTTCTTTGAGCTAATTTTGAATATTTTCCATCTTTGCTTTTGAAATATTCCATAAATACATTGTTCCATATTTCAACATATTTACCACAGTCACATGAAGGTTGACAGTCTGGTCCACAGGCTGGTTTTCCTGTGTCATAGAACATTTCTGTATCTGGTCCACATGGTCCTTCTTCTCCTGCTATCCACCAGTTGTCATCTTTTCCATAATAATAGATATGTCCATCTAATATTCCTGCTTTTTTCCAACATTCTGCTGCTACTTCGTCTCTTGGACAGTCTTTGTCTCCTGCAAATACTGTTACTGATAATTTTTCTACTGGTATTTGTAGTTCTTTTGTTAGGAAGTCAAAACTCATTTGAATTGATTCTTCTTTGAAGTAGTCTCCTAATGACCAGTTTCCTAGCATTTCAAAGTATGTTAGGTGTCTGTTGTCTCCTACTTCTTCTATGTCATTTGTTCTTAGACATTTTTGGTAGTCTGTTAATCGTGTTCCTGATGGGTGTTTTTCTCCTAATAAATATGGTACTAGTGGTTGCATTCCTGCTGTTGTGAATAGTACTGATG
>CAKPAB010000009.1 GCA_934132805.1 uncultured Clostridia bacterium
TTTCATATTGTGAGTATTTTTTATTCCTAATTCTTTTGCTCTTTCTTTTAGTGCATCTAATTCTTCATCTTCGCTTTCATTGTTTTCTCCATTGTCTCCTTCTGGATTTTGGCTTTCTCCTGTACTTGCTTCTTCTGTTTCTTGAATTTTAGCAATTAGTGTTTCTTTTTTCATATTGTGAGTATTTTTTATTCCTAATTCTTTTGCTCTTTCTTTTAGTGCATCTAATTCTTCATCTTCGCTTTTATTGTTTTCTCCATTGTCTCCTTCTGGATTTTGGCTTTCTCCTGTACTTGCTTCTTCATTAGATGTTGAAACTTCTGAATCTGTTTTTGGTTCTTCTATTTCTTCAATGATATCAACATATTCTTTGTTTCTCTCGTATTCCTCTAAATCGATAGTTGCCTCTTCATTAATGAAACACCATTTATTTGCAAGTTTTACACCTTCGCCTTTTACTCTAACTTTAATCATTTTTGGTTACCTCCTAATTAATTAAAATTGAGTAAGGAATTACCCTTACCCAATAGTTATTTTTGCTTGGAATATATCTTCAGCACAACTTAATGCAGGTAATGCTGTTGCAACTGCTTTTTCCCATGTAGAAACTGGATCCTTTCCTTCTTCATACATACAAGCAAATATTTTTCCTACTGTTCTTACATCTACAGAAGGATCTCTTTGTAATCTGATTTCTTCTGCAGTTGGTCCATAGACAGTTTCCCCTAATGTTTCACTAGGAAGCATAACAAATTTATCTTCTGGGAAGTATCTATGTTTTGTATATGTTCCATTAGCCTCTAATTTTCTATATTTTTTATCATAAGTATAAATCTTTGGTAATCCTAAAGATTCTAAATAAGTATTTAATTCTCCAACACTTGCTAATCTTGTTGTATCTTTACCAAATAAAGCATTTGTTACATTTTTATTTGATAATATTTTTGCAAGAATAGTATTAGATGTGATTACTCTTCCTGGCATTTGATCTAATCTATTAGCCCATGCAATCATATCATTAATTGGATTAGCTGTAGCTGATGACCAGTCAACATTTGTTACTTTGTTTTCAGTTGGAACACCATAATCTATTGATGCAGATAATCCATTTTCATCTAATGTTATAACACCATTTGCAATAACATCCATTCTCATTTTTTCTATTCTAGCTCTTACTGATTCAACTAGATTATCAAAATCATTATAGACATCTTTCATTAATGATTGTCTTTCAGCATCATTTCTTGGACTCTCTAATGCAATAATTTCTTTTTCTTTTAATTGCATTTTTCTTTTAATTAAAGCTAATTCAATAGCTTTTTTCTCTGCTTCTCTTTGTCCAATTTCTGATTCTGTATCAAATCCATGAACAGAAGCAATTACTGGTGTCTTGCTAGCATTTGTTAGCATTTCAAACTCAAGACTTTGTTTTTTAACTTCTGGGAATAATTCCTCACCCATCATTGCTGGGAATTTTCTTTCTTTTAAATAATTTAAAACTTCTTTTTGATTAAATAATTCTAATACACTTTTTGGCATAATTAATACACTCTCCTTTTTTATTTTTAATTTAAAATAGATAGCACAATTTTTTGCTATCTATCTTTTTTATCTAAATTTAATTCCTGTCATTGTAGCTTTATCAGCTGCACTAACTGTTTTTGGTAATCTTGATTCTAATACATATCCTTCTACCATTACTGCTGCTGGTTGTGGTCCGTGAGTTACATCAACATCTGCAAATATTAATCCTATTGCAGTCTTTGTTGTAGTTGTTGTCGCTTTTTCTCCTTCTCCTGTTGTCTTTGTTTCAGTTTTATAAAAAACTGTTCCTGCTTGAACTATTTTTCTACCTTTCTCATCAGCAGTGATATCTGTATCATCTACTTGATAAGTAAAATTTTGGAACTTAGCTGAAGCTAAGAAATTTTTTTCTTTTACACTTTCTTTTTCTACGTACATAATTTTTACCTCCTAAAATTTAATTAAAAAATTGGCTTTTTGTTTCTTGACTTTCACTCTTATTAGCCTCTTTGGCGAAATTAGCTGCCATACTAATATCGTCTCCTTCATCTCCTTTGTTTCCATCTGGATCAACTGGCTCATAACCAGATGCTTTTTTCTTTTCAAAGAAATGAGGTGCTTCTTTTTTGTAACCTTCAATTAATTCTTTTAATCCTACTAATGACTTTTTATCATCAGAAATTTTGGTTTTGTCTTTATCTTTATTTATTAATGAAATTACTGCTTCTCTTGTAAATTTGTCTTTTAATACTTTTGCATCATCTAGACCCTTATTTAGTAAATCATTATAAATATAATCTTCATTTTCTTTTTTAGCATTATCCTCTATTTCTTTAATTTTTTTGTCGTATTCATCTTTTGAAATACTATTCTTTTGTAAATCAGCAATTGCTTTTTCTTTGTCCTCTTTTTCTTTTGTAATAACTTTTTTGTCATTCTCTAATTGTGATTTTTCAGATTGTAAGGTTGTAATCTGAGTATTTAATGCAGCAACCTCTGCACCATTTTTGGCCATAACAGATTCTACTTGTTCATCTGTTAATCCCATTGCTTTTAGTTCTTCTCTTTTCATGAGTTCTCCTTTCGTTCAGGCTTTCGTGTTTTTATACGGAGCAACGCCTCCGACCTGGTGTTGTTTTCGAACAACTTACAAAATCGTAATATATAAAAATAAGTATGTTAAATAACATACCTACATTTATAACTTCTTATTGGCTGTTTAAGAATCCATTTAATCCACCGCTATTTATAGACACCAAAAAAAGACATATAAAACTATATGCCTTTAAATTTAAATAGCCTTATATTCCATTTTCATGTGTCGTTTTTTGGCTATTTTTCAAGTATTTTTATGATTTTCACTTCGTTTTCAAATAATGAATATACTTTATTGTCTGCATCATTTTTTATACTTATTTCTTCAATTTCTGGATCATTATCTTGTGCTGGTACATAACCAACTATTATTCCTTCATACTTTTTACCACTAAATGATTCTATATTAACTTTTTTATTTAATAATTCCTCTAAATTTTTTCCTTTCATTTTAGTTTCCACCTTTCCTATAAGGAACAATATGCGTTCCAGTTTTACTATAATGTATTTTGAAGCTATTTGTCTTTATCTCATTATTTTTATTTTTTACAACTCCGATTGTTTCTTTTACTGTTATTATTTCTTTTTTGTTCCACTTACCACTGTCGCTAAATTCTAATTGTCCCTTTCCTGCGTATTGATTTATTAGCTCTTGTGCTTTTTCTTTTGAAATAGTTAAATAGCTTTTTCCGTCTATATAATTATTACTTCCAATTATATGTTTATCTTGCTTTCCCTGATTTATAGTCTTATTTACATTATCAATATATTTTTTTGCTCTTTCTTCAGTTGTTATTCCCAACGCATCAGAGTATTGTGCTTTTAAATTCTTCCACTCATCAATGTTATTATACTTCATTTCTTGAAATTTATCAAATGTTTTAGGCATTTCATCACCTAAAATATCCTTGTATCTATTATATTGCTCATAATCCGATGATTTATTTTTATTCATTTTTATATCTGTTTCAAATGCTTTCTTTGTAGCCGGATCTGAATAAACATATTTTTCTAGCCATTCCTTATAAGTAATATTTCTTGGAACATAATAGGTTTTTCCATCAGTATTTCTTGCTGCCCTTTCTCCAAATTCAAATTCATCTTCGAAGTATGGTGCCGTTGTTGTTCTACATCTTACATGAAACGGTGGGGCCGTAATTCCTATTTTCATATCTTTCATTTCATATACTGTGCCATCTATTTCTCTACATATATCTGATGTTCTTGAATCTAATGTTGCTATGTTTATATACTTTTGTACCCCTAACTCATTAAAACATTTTTGCCTTGATGCACTTGAGAAAAAAGCAGATTCTGTCATTACCAGTGTTCCAGCCTTATTCTTACTAACATTAAAATCCTTTGAGATTTTATCTATTACTTTATCTGGTGGATTTCCCAAAATTATTGATTGTGTCAAATCTGTTTGTAATGTTTTAATTAGTGCTTTTTTATTTTTCCAAATTCTATCAGAAAATGTTTGTTCATCTGTAGTCCATGGTTTAGATATTATACTTTGAATTATATCTAAATTTAATGTTGCAAATTTAAATGCTACATTTGAACCCTTTTGTAGTTCATAGGCTGTTTTATAGTAATTATCTCTATATGTTTCTAGTATAAAATCATTTGTACTATTGTTTTCATCATAATACAACTTTTCAACTTGTTGTTGTATTTGTAATTCTAATGCTTCTAATCTAGAAATATGTATTTTTGAACTTGCATTTTCCAATTGTTTTTTCCAAATTAGATCTATTCCATTTTCTTGTCCATACTTTATATATTCATTAATGTCCCATTTTAATTCTTTTAATTCTTGTATATTTAGCCATTTTTTTGCTTCTTTTAAACTTATTTGATTATTAACTGCAAATCTTACTAACCAATTATTTATTTCTTTTTTTACCGAACTTAATGTTCTTTCATATGCTTCTTGTAACTCTGTAATGTATTTTGTCTCATTTAATAATTGTGCTTTTTCAAGTTCTTCAAATCTTTTTGTCCAATATTCTGCATTTCTTCCCATTACCTATCACCAACTTTTGCACCATCTTTATTGCTAGTTGATTTATTGCTATTTAATTCTTTTATCATCTTATCATATTCTGATTCTTGTTTTTTAGCTTCTTCTTTTTCTTCAGTTTCCATTTTTTCTTCTTCATCTTCTACATCGTTAACATATGGATGTCTTGATCTAATTGTATATTTACTTATTATTCCCATACTGTTTACACAATTTTCAATTAATTCTTTTTCATTTACAGTCATAGTTTTATTAAATACAAACTCAACTTCTTTATCAGTGTAATCTTTTCCAGTTGTCATTTCTACCCAGTTATTATAGAAGAACATAAAATATTCTAAACTACTTTTGAATTCTGTTTCTATATTTGAGCAGTCAAGATCCAAATCTGCATATAATTGTTTTAGTGCAACTCCTGACTCTTGTGTTCCAAATTTTTCGCTTTGTGTATCAACTCCAGAACCACCTTCGTAAATATCTTTTCTTAATTGCTCTATAAAACTTTTAAATGCTTCTATATTTAGGTTTATATCTTTTCTATCGTAATCGCCATCTTCATCTAGAAATACGGTATTAAATGTTGCAAGATTTTTTTGGAATGTTCCTGCTTCTGCTTGATAATTCTTAACAACATTTACTCCATCTGGTGCATCATAAATAGCATCTCCTGTTCTAGAACATAATTCATCGTAACAATCAATAAGAGATTTTAGTAAATGAATTAATGGCATTTCATCACCATTATATTTAAAATAAATAAATGGTATTTTGGTCCACTTATGAAGTGTATCTCCTATTTTAAAATGTGCTAAAATGCTTATTCCATATATATCTTTTCCAATTACTAAATCCTTTCTTTTTTCTACTTCTTCAACATCTTCTATTAATGTTCCTCCATCATAGATAAGATATCTAACACCATCTAAATCCCAATATTCTACTTTTGTTTTCTTTTCTCTTTCAGTTTCACTTGTATATACTTCAACATCATAAGTCATAATTATTGCATCTAGTATTTCATGTTCTTCATCCTGCCATAATGGAATTATCCTTGTTGCATATCTTAATCTTGCTTTTAAATCTCCATCTTTATCAATATATATTTGCCACCAGCTTATTCCTCTTTTTACCGCTTCTATTAATGTATATTTTAATCTTTTATGCATTTTATTATTAAATAATGATTTTAAAATTTCTTTGTAATCTTCATCTTCTTTTTCATCTTTTGCTATTACTTGCTTTATGTTTGGTTTTTTCCTTAATAAGTATCCTGCTTTTTGATTTATCATTTTATATAGTATTGGATGTTTCAATATGTAATTTTTAGCATGAGGCGCAATTTCTTCTACACCATCTTTATTTATATAAGTTCTTTGCTTATCTTTAATATCCCCTTCATTTTTGAAATATTTGCTACCTTCTAGCATTTCTTTATACACATCTGATTGTTTAAAATCATTTATTTGTAAATCAATAAATTTTGATAATTCCATACCTTTCTTGGCACCTTCAGTAATTATCATTTTTATTTTATCCATTTCTGTTATCATCTTAAATCTCTCCTTATTATACGAAATATGCTCCCCTCTTCTTGTTAGGGAATAGTGTTTGTAATAAGTATCTTAATGCATCGAGTGCATGGTCATTTTGTTTTATAGGTTTGTCCTCTCCCTTTTCTTGTGCTTTTTCATCCCATATATATGAATTGAATTCTTTAATAATATTTTTACATTTTTCTTCTACTATGTGGATTCGTTCTTCATCTAACCAATTTAGCACTAAATTAATACCATCTATTACTGCGTTATCTGCTTCTTTTACAGTTATCTTGTTTTGCTTGAATAAATTAATTAAAGATGTTGCACTAGGGTCTATAATAACCTTTCTAACATCTATATCTTTTATTAATTTTTTATAATCTTTAAGAAACATATCATCTGTTTTTGTAATTTTTTCTTCTTGACCATTCTTATTCTTTTTTACACCTTTGTTGTAATATTCATCCAATATCCATACATGTGGTTTTCCATCTATGTATTTTATTCCACATAATAAAAACACCTGTGGATTTGTAATTCCATAATCAGATGTTACACAAAAATAATCAAATTTATTTGGAATATCTCTTGCTTTAACACAATGTTTTGATTTATCAAAATTAGGATATATAATTCCTTCAGCAAGTACCCATAATCCTAATATAAATCTTTGATAGAATACACCTATAAACATTTTCTTATATCTATCTTTTACTTCTTCAGATAAACTTAAATTATCATCCATTGTAAAATGTAAATATATTATTCCTTTTTCTTTTGCTTTGTCAATCCAGTTTACTTTAAACCAGTGATTTGGTCCTTCTGGGTTACAGTTAAACCAGTATTTAGAACCTTTTACAGAACATCTTGCTAATGCCTGGTTTACAAATGACTCTGGCATCAATGCAACTTCATCTAAAAATACACCTGCAGCAGTAATTCCGTTGTACTAAATCTTGACTTCGTTCATCTTTACCACCAAAAATATAAAAGTAGTTAATTATTTCGCCTTTTGATATTTCTACTAAATTGTCTGATCTTCTATCTTTTATGTGATAGCCTTGAACTCTTAACATTAACTTTAGCCAAAATAAAACATTTCTTCTAAATGCTCCTACTGTTTTACCTGCCATAATAAAATTTTGACCATTAAATTTTGTCATTGCCCATAATACATATGATAATGACATTGATAATGTTTTACCTGCTCTAATACTACCATCAGCAATTATTCCGTTTTTATCTTTAGTTGGGCTTTTATCATTCCACCAAGTTAATACTTTCTTTTGCTTTTTACTAAACTTTTTAAATTTGAATACAGTACCATTTTTTATTTTCTTTCTTAGCATTATCGCATTTTGCATTACTTGTTTTTTTAGATTAGAAATTCTTTCATCAAGAGTTAACTCACTCTTGTTTTGATTCTTGTTCTTCATCATAATAATCATCCCATGTACTTTCTACACTATCATCAAGTGCCTTTATGAAACTATCATCCTTCATATTTTCTGGATCATTCGTTCCTTCTTTTGCAATTTCTCTTTCTAATCTAATTAATTCTAATTCAAGTTTTCTATCATCATTTTCTATTTTATGATAACTATCTAGATATCTTCTTTTTGCCTCTTGTACTCTTGTCAATGCTTCTTCTAGTCTTTGTATTATATTTATGGTACTTTCCGCTTCAGTAGTTGTTAATGTTCCATTCTCCCTATATGTGACATTATTAGATGAACTTTTTGACATTCTCACAATGCTCATTTCTTTTCCATCTTGCATTTTTTTTATTTTTTCCAATATTCTTCTTTCTCTAATTGATAATATTTTTATTTCAGACATTATTTGATACTTTTTATCATATAATTCTTGTTGTTTCATAATTGCTTTTTCTTCATCTGTTAATAAATCATCATATATAGTTTCATATTCGCCAGTTTTTAGTGCTCTTGTATTTCCTTTTTCTGCTCCAGGACCTCCTTTGTTTCCTTTTGCATTTTGATTTCCTTTCTTTACTTTACTTAGATTGCTGTCTCTTTTCCATTGTTTCTTTTTTACTAAATAAAGAACTTCATTATAAGTGACACCATGTTTCTCAGCAATTTGTTTGTAGGTTTTTCCAGACATATAGTCTTTTTTTATTTTAGAAATTTTGTTACTATCTTCTATCACATCATATCACCCACCTACCTTACTTTAACAATTTATCTAATAACTGTATTTTTACTTGTTCTGATATTTTTTTCATCATGATTGGTGGAACACTCATTCCACAAATATATTGTACGTTGGATCCCAAAAAGTCATAATCTTGTGGAAAAGTTTGAATGATCTTAATATCTCTTTCTGTTGCATATCCAGGAACATCAAACCTAACAGGTAAACTTCCTCCTGCTGCTATTGTGTTTGGAACTCTATCATCTTTTAGATATTGTGTATTAAAACTGCTTATTTTTCCATTTTCTGTTCTTTTTACTGTATCACCTAAATTTGAGTCGCTTTTTACTCTTTTTTTCCATCTATGGTATATCATTGTATCTTTTCCCAAAGGTTTGTATTTGCTATCTTTTATTTCTCCATATTTTATAGGAGTTTCATTAAAATTTAATACTAAATTAGGAAATTGAATATCTTTTCTAGTAGCAACAAAAAATACTCTTTCTCTTTTTTGTGGAACTCCCATTGTTGCAGCATTCAATAAAAATAATTGTACTTTATAACCAATTTCATTAAACTTCTTTACTATTAAATTTACATATCCTTTAGCATTACCCATTATAAGACCTTTTACATTTTCTGCTATTACAATTTTTGGCTTTAGTATTGCTGCTAAATCTATAAATTCAAAAAATAAATCATCTAGTATTTGACTTGCTTGCCCTTCTCTAAATTTTTTATTTTTTCCCCAATTTTCCTCTCTTTGTCCTGCCATTGAAAATGTACTACAAGGAGGACTACCATCTAATATATCTAAATGATATAATTCTTCTGGAAATTCTTTTAACTTATTCATTTCTTGTATTCCCATACAATAATTATATTTTGGATGATTATTTTTCACATATATATTATTTATTCTTTTATCAATCTCACAGTTTCCTATAACATTAAATCCAGCTAATTTATACCCTAGACTTGATCCTCCACCACAGGAAAAACAAGAAAAAACTTTATAATCATTCTTTTTTACTTTATTTAAATCACTTAAATACCACTCATACTCTGCCATTTTTATCACCTCACTTGTTCACATCAAACATGAATCCACATTTAGGACATTGGCATTTAAACTTTTCATCACTAAAATCCAGTATATTAACCTCTTCATTTTTTGAAATTAATTCTTCCGTTTCTTTTACAAATTTTTCTATTTCCTTATCATCAAATCCTGTTAATGATAAATCGACATTACTATTTTCTAATTCATTAAATATGCTTTCTAATTTTCGATAATCCCATTCTCCAGATATTTTGTTAAGTGCTATGTTTAGTAATTTTTCTTTATTTTTGTCAAATTTGACTATTATACAATCTATATCTTCATACTTTAAATCCTTCAAGACTTTAAGTCTCTGATGCCCACTTATTACTGTCATATCTGAATTAACTATAATTGGTGTAACATATCCAAATTCAATAATACTATTTTTTATCTTTTGGTATTCTTTGTCTTTTTCTGTTAGTTCTTTTCTGGGATTGTATGTTGCCATTTTTAAATCCCCTATTTTCAATTTTTTCAGATTCATTCTTTCCTTCTTTCTTAAAACATTCAACTTGCTTATAGCAATTTTTACATTCTCTTCTCATACACATATCATATTTCATATACAATACCTTCTTTTGCATAAAAAAAGAACCTGTAAAAACCGATTTACAAGTTCGTTTTATCTATATTATTTCAAAAAATAAAAGGGGATTTATTCTTTTAAACATATTTTTTGATGTTATTATTATAAATTATTGACAATGACATGTCAAGGACAAGTTTTGGACAAGTTTTACTATTCAAAAATCACATTTTTCTTATACCATCTATACCAAACATAAGCACTGCAATTTCTTCAATTGCAGAATTTGCATCTCTCCTAATTTGCCTCTCACTTATATGATACTTTTCGGACATAATATTTATTTTAGGTTTATATTCTCCAACAACATATAAGTCGTTTAAAATATGGGCTTTTCGCTTTTTTTCTTCGTTTTTACTTTGGTCCGCTTCATATAAATAAAATTTTATAATTCTTTTTATATGTGTTAATATAATTTCTGTTCTCTTTTTAGATGCTAATATAGATTGAACTACGGTTACCTCATCATAAGATTGACAGAATAATTTATCTAACACTTCTTCTACTGTTGCAGTTTCTAAATCTTTTTCAGTAAAAGTTGCTTGTTTACAAGCCTTTACAAAATTCCTATAATTTTTAAATAATAATCTTGTATTTTTTATCTTGATATCATATGTTATTTTTTCTTTCAATCTTTCTTCATTTTTTGCTTGTTCAATCCCCTTTTTTATTCCTTTAGCAACTCCATCAGTAACAAGTTGCTCTATTAATTCTAATAATTGACTTTCTCTCTCAGAAATTTCTATTTTTTCCATACAAAAACCTTCTTTCTTCTTAGGTAGATTGTATGCTATGAACCTTGATAAATTATAATTCTATGATCTTTGATATGTATTACAATATTTCCTATTTTATTTTTGATACATTTTCAATTCTCTTACTAATGTATCTATTGCTGCAATATATCCATAACTATCTGTATTATCTTTTCTTACTTGGATATATTGTTTATTTTTCATCTTCTGTTTTAGCTCGTTTGCCTTTTTTATTGCTTCCTTTAGTTCCATCTTCTGTACTTGCCTCCTGTTCTTTTGGAATGTCCATATATAATTGTTTTTCAACAAAATTCTCCCAATATGGAGTATCTGTAAATGTAACTTCAAAGAACATTTGATTATTTTGATTTCCTAATACAGATTGATAACCATTTAATACTCTCCATTTTTTCTTCTGTGCATCCCATAAAGGTTTGCCTATTAATAATAATATTTGAACCCATCCTAATTTTTGATTAGTTACTATTTGATTTTCTTCATTGTCAACTTTTTTAGGATTTTCACTTAATTCTGTCACATTATCTTTTTTCTTTGGCATCTTACTTACCTCCGTTTAATTTATTTTTAAAATAAACCCCATTCTGCAAATTTTTCAAATCCGCCTTTTGCTTGAATGTATTTTCTTGCTTGTTCAACTATTTCTTCATATGGTTTTTCATCTACAATTTCATCTCCAATAGCACAACTCAATTCTACTGGTTTTCCTGTTTCTTGTGCTTTCAAAAATGCATATATATTTATACTTACATCAGCTTTTGATAGATCTTTACCATGTAATCCTCCACCTGTAACGCCTTTTCCCATATCACTACCTAACTTTCTATTTGTAGCACCAGTATCGACATGTAATCCTCCTGTCCACTCTCCTAATGGATTTATTATTGCTGTTGGATATATAGCTTTTAACTCCTCTGTCTTGGCATTACTTTGACATATAATTGTCTTATTGCTTGGCATATCTATTATGTATTTACCATCACTATTATACTTATTATAAATTTGATGTGCTAAATAACTTACTTGTGTTTCTTCTTCAGTAAGTGGAACACCTTTAAATATTCCATTATCACCACATCTTACTTTTCCTTTTTGGTTATTTGCTAAATACTCATCTTGTTTTGCCAATATTATTTCTATTGCAATATTATTTGTTTTAGTAATTCTATATACAATGTCAAATATATCTGTTTCATTATACTTAACAGAACTTTCTATTATTATTTTGCAATGTCCATGTCCTATTAATACTTCAACTGCTATTTTAGGATTTTCTTGTAGTTTATATCCTAAATCTACTATTGCTCCTGCAATTCTATCTGCTATTTTATCTGGATGGTCCGGATTTACTTTTTCTATCATTTTTATTTTCCTCCTAATATTAAATCTAGTTTTTTATCTATATTTTTAAACACTGTCATAAAAGAATCTTGGCTTGAAAAAACATTTACACTCATTTGTACTATTGTATTTTTTAGTCCTTCTAATTGTGCTTTATGTTGCTCTTGTAATGTTCTAATAGCAAATTCATGTTGTTGTTTTAATTCTTTATTTTCTTCTCTTAATTTACAGAAATCATCAAATTTCAATTCCTTTAGTTTAGCAATATTTATTTCTTCAAGTAATCCCGCTTCATCTAAATCATAAATAAATCTGCCCTTTTTCTCTATATAACCTACCCATTCTTGATCTGCACAATCTTGATATAATCTTGTTCTTACTATTCTGTCATCTTTATTGATTTCAATAGTTTCAAAATATGTCCATCCTTTATTTGTATCTTTCATTACTTTTTTTGAGTAATTTCCTTGTGCATCTTTTTTATATCCAAATTGTTCTAGTTCCTTTAAATCCCTTTCAAATTTAATTCTATACATTTTCTTTTACCTCCATTTTTAATATTTTTAATAACTGCATCCAGCATTCCTTATCGCATTCATCTCCATAACTAATAGGATTTTCTATATCTCTTATCATTACTTGCTTATCCTTTTCAGTTAGTAAGTGTAAGTTACTGCCTATAAACTCACAGGTCCATTGCACAATATATGTTTTTCTTCCTAGTGCATATCTTTCTGCTCCAATTAACATTGCACTTATATCTTCAATTTTTCCATTTAATTTTATTTGCATATAATTAAGTTTTTGTGATTTCATTTTTTTTAATTTTTCTAATTCTTTTTTTAGTTTAATGTTTTCTTTAAATGTATCTTCTGCAAGTTTTTCTTTTGTTATAGTTAAATCAGCTGTTGCCTGTTCTTTTCCATCATATACACCTTTTAAATAAACAGTTGTTAAATCTAATTTATTTTCTTTAAAATAATCTAATAATTCTTTTAATGATTTCAAATCCTCTAAATCTAATATTGCACTTACATTTCTATCATTTTTCTTTATTTCATCTTCAGATAAACTAACTATTTCCATAAGATTTTTTATAGATTTTTCTAGCAATTTAATATTCCCCCTTTCCTATCTTTTTCTCTAATATTTCATAACTTTTTTTAAATTTTTCAAATTCTTTACTATTCTCAAATATCTTTCCACTTTTTAGATCATCTAGTAAATGTCGTCCTTCTTTTCCTATTTGCTGCTGATATTTTCCATCACACCAGTAATATTCACTTGTATGTTGATGTCCATCGTATAAAACTTTATTCTTGTTTCCTACATCACATACTAGAGTTTCATTTTGTAGTGTTCTAGCTCTTTTACAATTATCACATTTTTCAATACAATCCATTATTTTTCTCCTTTAAAAATCATTTCAAAATTATAAATTATACAAGCACAATATCCTATTATATAATAAATCATTTTAGTAGCAGTATTATTATTAAATATGTCTATTAAAATATTTCCTATAAAAAATACAATTATCAGATAACATAATTTTTTGCAAAATTCTTTCATCCTTACCACCTTCCTAAGTATTTATTCTTGTATTGCTCTTGTGTCATTTCAAATTGTCTTGTTATTGCAGATATTTCACATTCAAATACACCCGCTGCTACATTAAATTGCTTTACTATTTGTTTTTTAATTCCATCTAAATCTATTGGTATCTTTGTATCTTTATCAACTTTTATTTCTGCAATATTTGTCGGATTTATAATTTCTGCTTGTGCTTTTGGCAATGCTGGAGTTTTCCAATATGCTCCAGCTAGTCCTACAAATACAATATTTCTAGCCTTTGCTTGTTGTAAATTTTCGTCAGATATTTCAAATGTGTTTAGTGTATATATTCTGCAATTAAACATCCCTCTTATTATTTTATCTATTTCATAGTTATTTCTGCATGGATTTTCTTGACTTCCTAATTTTCTCATTCTTGCATCACCTCAAAACAATTTTCTAGGTATTGCTCATGAGTTAATATATTTTTTATATCTTCATCGTATAATACTAACAATGTCCCATCTCCTTGCCAGTTATAATCCCAATGCTCTGTAAATAATTGTTTTTTGTTATTGAAAGGATCTATTCTAATCTTTACAATAAGATGTCCATTTACATAGTCTCCTTTTTTTACTAAATCAATTTTATCTTTGATTATTCTTCTTTCTTGCAGCACCTTTTCTAGTTTTTTATAAACTGCCATTATTTCGATAGCATTTAATTTGCTTAATTCTATTTCGTGTAACAGATCATCTCTTTCATATTCTTTATTTCGTAAATCACTATTTAATTTCTTTTCTATTTCTTCTGTATTGTAGAAAAAATATTTTATATTTTCCAACAATTCTAATGATTGCTGCATATCTTCAATTATCATAAATTTCAGTCCTTCCTTTGTATATTTTTCTAGGTTGTGTTTGTTTCTAAATTTTGCATACTGCATCTTATTTATTATTTTATGTTTACTTATCACATACTTATATGCATCCCAGTTCTATTCTTAAATAATTCACAATATTCAAATAGTCCTGTTTGTTTATTTTTTAATAGACAATGTGGTATTTCTATTTCAAACTTTTTGTTTTTCTCTATTATTGGAATACACCATTCACAATTTTCACAAGTCTTTAACCCTCTAGATATCAATTCATCTTCTCTAATGAATGCCATTTCAGTAATCCTCCATTTCGTATATAGTATCTGTATCATATTGTCCACTTAACTCAGTTTGATCTAATGCTGATAATATGCATTTTTTAAAATATGATTTCGGTATTTTTATTTGTGATCTAGTATTAGCAATAGCAAAATTCTTTAATGCATAACATAGTTTTTTAGAATTTATTTCCTGGACTTTTTCTCTTATATTTGGAGTCATATACATTTCTTTTAGAATTTCAGTCATTTCAATAGCAAGTTCTGGAGAAAAAATATGCATTTCGCAATTTTTTATAAGTCTTTCAAATTCTGTTTTTTCCATCTTATCCATCATATCATCTAAGGTTTTATTTTCTTCTGGTTTATGATTAGAAGGATAGATTGATTTCATTTCTTTTAATTTAATTTTATTTAATTTAATTTGATTTGATTTTATTTGATTTAATTTGCATAAATTTGCATATGATTTTTTCAAATTTGCTTTGCATTTGTATCTTTTTTTGTATGCATTTGCATTACTTTTGCATATGTTTTTTATGCTTTTGCATTTTTTTGCATTCTTTTCTTGTTTTTTGTCTGCTTCTTGTTTTTTATCCTTTTCTTTATTCCATCGTGCATTTGCTGCTTGACTTCTTTTTTCTTTTAATGTTTCATATTTTTCCATTCTTCTTAATAAACTTGCTGACCAAAATGTTTTTTTATCAGCATTAAATAATCCATTTCCACTTTCATCATCTCTATATTCATTTATACAATCATTCAAATACTTTTCAACATCAATAGTTGTTCCAGTTTGCATTTTTATAGCCCTATATGTATTTTTATTAAGAGGTAATTTATATGTAGATTCGTTTCTTAACATTTCTAATATGGCCCAATATAATCCATATCCGTTCTAATCCATAATCGCATCTCATTCCCAATATTTTTGGATCTGATAATGCATTTGCATCATGGCTAAAATAATAAACGTCTTTACTTGCCATCATTACCTCTCCTTTCTTTTAATATCGTATCTACTGTCAGTTGTTGGTTTTTATACACATCATTTAAATATCTTTTTTCACATATGGGGCCAAAACCTTTTTGAATACTCTTCCATGTTTTCAATTCTTTTCCACACATTCTACAATTAAATGATTTGTCTTGTATATCTGGACACTTTTTTAATGCTTTTATTGCTAAACTAATGGCCTTTATATCCTTTAAATAAATTTCATCAGATTCATCATTTTGTATAAGACTAAGCCTGTCCCTTTTTAATTCTTCTAATTGAGTTATCGCTTTTATACTATTCATATAAGACCTCCATCAAAATGGATATAATTTTAATTCTAGATTTAATCCAGGTTTTGCTATTGTAGTATTTATTTTTGTTTCTTCATATACCTTATCTTGCATTATAGTTTGGTTAGAATTTGTATCTGATAAATGGCATAGTACAATATTTTTTGCATAACTTAAATCATTAGATTTTAAGAATTTTATTACATTTTCTAAACTAAAATGGCTCTCTAATAATCTTGTATATCTAGTTTTATTTATTACTCCATTCTTTGCATTTTCTTTTGCAATTTCTTTGTTATAATTACATTCTAATAGTAAATAATTTAGTTTATTGAATTTATATTTAATATAATATGTATCTGTGGCATACATAAGTTTTTCGCCAGTTGGCTTATATTGAATTAGAAATCCCAATGGTTCTGCAGCATCGTGTTGTGTATCAAATGGAAGTATTATAAAATTTCCTATTTCAAATTGTTGTAATGCTTTTATAATTTTAAATCTATGGCCAAATAAATTTTGTTTTTTTAATGTTCCTGCAGATGCATATACATTTATTCCATATAAAGCAAAATTCGAGGCATATTTTAAATGGTCCATATGTTCATGAGTTATCAATACTGCTTCAATACCATTAAAATCAAAATTCAATTCTTTTTGCACAATTTTAAAATTAACACCTGCATCCAATATTAATTTTTCATTGTTATTTGCTTCTATTAGATAGCAGTTACCACTCGAACTGCTACCTAATACTTTTAATTTCACTAAAATGCTGGCCCTTCATTTTGGATTGGAGTCATTTCAATATTGTTATCTGCAGATGCATTTTCTTCAATATTTTTTATTTCTCCAGTTTCAATATCAATTAATTCTTTGTTTGCTTTTTCTTCTATTTCTTCAGCAACTTGTCCCTCTATCACATTTTCATAAGTATTATCATTATTTTCTATAACATATGCATAGCTTTCATTTACTTTTTTAGGATCTATTGCAACAGCATTATATGTTGCTCTCGCAATAGTTTTTCTGGCCATTTCTTCATACCAACCTTCAATCTTTTCTTTTCCTACTTTTTTGCCATTTTCCCATTTATCTTTTTCTCCACCCCAAAATTCAGCTGCTGCATAGGCTGGTTTTCTCTTATCAATATCTTTTTTAGATAGTGTTATTATTTTATTTCTTGATTCATCAACATATTGTATATATCCAAATCCTCCTATTATTTCACCTCTATCAAATGGATTTTTAATTATAAAATTATATCTAGTGATATTATCTTTATTTACTATTTCAAATACATCATTAGAGTATATTAATTCAACGATTATGTTTCTAATTGGGTATAATGATAGTTGTGTTGCTATATATTCTAGACCTTTATATCCTTTCAAAAATCCTATATCATACTTTTGAGTTTTATTATTTTTATATGGTATTGCATTTAAATGGTTAGGTATTTGCATATCTAATCCCAATTTTGCATGGTGTACAACAGCTATTGCTAAATCGTTCATATTTACATTTTGCCAAGTAATTGGTAAATTGTTTTTGTCTTCTTCTTTGGTTGATTTCCAACTATTTTTATTTAATCTTGCTTCTTCAGCTTTTTTCAAAGCATTGTCAATTCCTATAAAATATCCTCTTATAAGTTGTTTTTGATATTCATTTAAATTTAATGTTCCAATATTCCCTTGAAATTCTTTCATTACCATTCCTGTAAATCTCTCGCTTGCTGTCAATTCTTGCTTTTGTAATTCTGTTTGTTCTTTTTTTACTAATTCACTACTCATATTATTCAACCCCCAATTCCTTCATCATTTTTATAAATTTTTCTGCTTTTTCTCCTTCAATTTTTCCCACAGCAACTTTCATTCCTTTTTCATTATTATCATTTTCTTCAATTTCTGTTTCTTGCTCCGCTTCTTGCAATGATTGCCCTGCAACTAATCCACTTATAAAAGCTAATCCTATTTTTTCTAGTTCATTTAAGTTTTCTAACATTTATTTTTCCTCCTTAATTATAAATTTCATTCCTGTTTTTTCTTCATTTTCTACTATTACTGTACAAAAAGCAGGTATGCATAATAAATCAACTCCACTTGCAGCTACAAATGATCTAGCAATTGCAATGGCTTTCATTGATTGGTTCACAGCTCCTGCTCCTATTGCTTGTAATTCTACTCTTTTATTTTCTTGTAATCCTCCTGCTATTGCTCCTGCAACACTATTTGGATTTGATTTACTTGATATTTTTAAAATCATTTTATTTTCCATTATATTTTCCTCCTACTTTATTCTTAAACTTGTTTTATTATCTATTATTCTTATTCCTGGTACTAATTCTCCAGTATCTTTAAAGTGATTTTTTATTGCTGTCTTATCAATTTGTGTTGTTATTACTTCTTTCTTAAATTCTGACGGTATTTCATCTTCATTTTCTATCTCAATACTCATAGGATTTTTAGTAATTTTTAATTTTCCTAATTCTGTTGGAATTTCTACTAATCCTAATCGCTCCATATTTTCTTTTACATATTGATAAAACTTATCTAATTTTTTCTCTCCTTGCTTTCTCATATCAGAAAGTCTTTTTTCTTCTGTTTTCATTGCTTCTAATAGACTTTCACTATTCTTTATATACCCAATTATGTTTGAACTTTTATTCTGTAATTCTAATGCTAATTCATTTCCTAATTCATTGTATTCCTCTTCTGTTAGTTCTCCTTCTTGTGCTTTGTCCATTAAATCTACAAATTTATTTGTTATATTATAAAGGCTTAAATTACTCATGTTCTTCCACCTCGATTCTTAATTTAGAATCAGTGGTTACTATTAAGCTAATTATTTGTGTATCTATTTTATATATTTTATTTATTGATTCTCTATTATCTATAAATATTGGTGCTGATGTATTGTAGAATTTTATCAGAGTATTTATAATATCTAGCCCTGCAAGTATCTTATGTGCATTATTTACATCAGCATATGGAATACCATTCACTAATGTATCGCAGCATTCTACAAGTCCACCATTAATTTGTGTATCAAACAATCTAAACCTTACTATCTCAAATTTACTATTTATAGCATTTTCCAATAATTCTACTTTTGTTTTTGTAAATTCTTCTAATGCATATTGTTCGCCCTCTAGTTTCTGGATTTTTTTAGAAATATTTTCTTCTTCATTTTGTAATTCTGTAATACGTTCTTTTGTTTTTTCTTGTATTTCTCTTTCATTTAAAATTTTATTTAGTTTGTTAATTTCTTCAGATATCTCTAATTTTCTATTTTGCAAATATGATATATCTTCATTTGTTAAATTCTTTACTTTTTCCTCTAATTTTTCAATCTCACTTATTTTGTTGTTATATTCTGGTAATGAAGTTATATCAAATGAAGTATCATTTTCCTTTGCCTTTTCTAATTCTGCTATTCTGTTAGTTATTTCATCTAAATTATTGTTTAGTTCTGGAAGTTCTTGTTGTATTTGTTCTCTTGCTTTTGTATTTTCGTCTAGCCTTAAATTAATCGCCTGTCCTTCTTTATTTATTGCATCTTGTTCACTCTTCTTATGTACATTTAAGTTATTTTCAAATTGCTTTTTCATTTCCTCAATTTTGTCGGTTTCATATTCTCTTTTACAAGTTGGACATATAAATGAATTAGGATCAAACTCTAATTTCATATTGCTAACATCATCCCACTTTTTATATAATTCTGCTTTTCTTTTTTGGTCTTGCTGTATTTTTAATAATCTATCACTATCCTCATCTTGTCTATATCTTATTTTGCTTTCAATTACTCTTTTTTCATTTTGTAAATTAATTAAGTCTGCAGAGTATTTTTGAGAATATTCTGTTTCTTTTTTTAATTTAAAATCTGATAGTTCTTTCTTTGCTGCAGCTAATTGGTCAGCAATTCTCATATTTTCTTTTGCTTTAGCTTGCACATCTGTCATTTCTAATTCAATTGCCTGTAATTGTTGATTATATTCTGCTTTTTCTTTTTCTATTTTTTCATAATCAATTTCGTGTTCTGTTATTAATGTATTTGTAAGCTCATCAATTCTTACTGGAATTGTTTCTTTTTGTTTATTTAAGTCTTTTATTTTTGCTTGTACTACTTTTTTATAATCATCAATGGATCTACCATCTAAATTATTTTTTAATATTTTAAATTCTTCTTTTGAATCTAATATTTCATCATCAGAAATATTTGCACCAGAAATATTTATTAGTAATTCTCTTCTTTCTGTCCATTTTAATTGATTATTAAAATATGATGGGTCCGTAATCAATTTAAATAGGCTTTCTGGTATTAAACTATTTATCTTTTCTTCATAATCTTTCTTCTTTACTGGTACTTCATCAATCCAATAATTAGTCTCGTGTCCAGAAAATTCTTGCTCTGTTTGTCCTCTTTTTTTAACCCATTTTTCTTGCAATACTTTTTTAAATGTTGTATCAATACCATCTATTATTAATGTTGCTTCAACTTCATGTTCTAAAAAGTGTATTGGATTATTATCACTATCTAATGTTTTTATATTGAAGTCTTTTCTATCATTGCTATCTTTATCAAAAAATAACCATTTAAATGCATCAAATACTGTTGTTTTTCCTGTTGCATTTGCTCCATATATATTAGTATTTTTGCAATCAAAATTAATTTCTAATTCTTTTACTCCTTTAAAATTTCTTAGTTTTAAATTAAGTATTTTTATTTCCATTATTAATCTTTCTCCCTTCTATTTTTTGCATCTTGAAATCTTCTTGGAACTACTATTGTTATGTTACATTCATCACAGCATCTTCCATTATTTACTGGTTGTGCATTATTGCCATATCCTTCGTAATTTTTTTCCACAAATACTACATATAGGCATATTTTTTCTCCTTTCTGCTCTTGTTTTTTAGACTTTCATATGTTAGAATAAAAATAGAGCATTTATATAAGTGTTTTATAGAACTATTTATTACTTTGGTTGGTATTTGGTAGTTCTATTATTTTTGTCTTTTGTTTTTTGTAACAAACTTCTAGTTCATCAATAAGAAGTTCATATCTTGTGTCTGTACATAGCTCTGATATTTTTCTCTTTTTTACACTTGGATCTGAATAGTTATTTGATTCATTGATATTTCTAATTTGTAATAAAACATCAGATACACTAAATTTAATGTCTTTAATTTCTTTTTCCTTTAATTCAATAGTTTCTTCTAATTGTTTAATCTTTAATGCTTCTTGACTGTGTTTTCCCATCATACTTATCTCACCCCTTTCAAATTTCTTAATTTATATTTCATTGTGGCCAATGTTATAATGTGCCAAATATAGCATTTATCTAACTTATCCATACTAACCTCCAAATCCTTTAACAAAATTTATAATTCCTCGTTTTAATTTGCGATTTTCTTTGTTTACTGTTTCTAATTCTGTTAATATGTTTGATTTTTCTTCTGTTTCCTCATTTAATTTTTTTTCTAAATATGCAATATGTGCTTTCATTTCTTGTCTTGCTTTTTCATAGTTTTCTGCTGCTGCTCTCAAAGTTGTATATTCATCAATTGTTATTATCATTTCATCTTCATTGACTCTAGCATTAAATACTTCTTTTTCATTATCACATCTTTCTTTTTCCATTTTTCCTGTTTCCTTTCTTTTCTTCACTTTCTTCCAAGATTGACTCTAAAACTAATATTACAATCAATCCTAAGACTGGTACTAAATACTCTCCACCAAATGCTTGATGTCCTCGTATTTTGGTTGCATATTGTATTGATTTTATCGTCAATATTATTGTTGCTATAATTGTCAATAATTCTAATATTCTTATAATAAATTTCTTTTTATTAACTATTTTCACTTTTTATCACCTCCAATTTATTAACAAATCCTCCAATATTAAGTAATTTCATATTTTTTATAGCTGCATCTAATTCTTTCTCATCATGAATTCCATCTTTTGCAAGTTCTTTCCATATTCTTTTCTCTCTTTCATCTGGCAATCAAAACCTCCTCCTTCTTTGTGTGGTGTCCGCAATTTTTTATTATTTTCATAATTCCTCCTGTTCTATTCCACTTTGAGTAGAATTTAAGGGCAAATTAATAAATTCCATAGGTACATTATAAAGATTGCATAATTCTTTAAAATTATGTACATCTATAGATGTTTTTCCTTTCTCCCATGAAATGATTGTACTCTTACTTTTGTGTAGTTTATCAGCCACTTCATCAAGCGTATATCCTGCATTAATTCTTGCTGCAGTTAGTGTTATTCTAAACATTTTTCATTTCTCCTTTCCTAAGTTTAAAGTTATTCTATTACACTTTAAGTGGAAGGTCAATACTTTAAGTAAAATTTTTTTTACTTTTTTATTGTTTTTTTTTACTTTAGGTGTTATAATAAGGTCATATCAAACAAAAGGAGGTTTTAAGATGTTGTCAAAAGATGATAATTACAGAAAAATTTTTTCTAATAACCTTAATTATTATATGAAGATAAATAATAAGATTCAAGATGATTTGGTAAAAGATTTGGGATTAAAGACATCGACTATTTCTAGTTGGTGCAATGGTCAAAAATTACCTCGAATGGATAAAATTGCACTATTAGCAGATTATTTTGGAATACATTTTTCTAAATTAATTGAAGAACGAACAGACAATAATTATTTTGAATTTGTTTCTGAAGATGACGCTATGTTTCCTTTATTAGACGTTGGAGATATTGCATTAGTTTATAAACAAACTAATATTGAAGATGGTTCAACCTTATTAATCAATATGAATAATCATAATACTATTAGAAAATTTATATTAAGTGATGATAAAACTTATTACAAACTAGTAGCAATGAATGGTTGTTATAAGGATATGGATATAAAAATTACAGAATTAAATAAAATTAAGATACTTGGAAAAGTTATCAAGTCTGAAAATAAAAGTGCTTTTAAGTATAGGTAATAAAGGAGGAATGTACAATTGAATTTAGTTTCTATGTTTTTTATTATTTTTATTATTTTTTGTTTATTTATGATATATTATACTTCGTCTCAAAAAACAAAATTTAGAAAAGAACTACAAAAAAAACAGCAAGAAAAAAATTCCACTTTATTTATTACATTATCACATATCTATGGTTTACCAGTTGCTCAAAATATGTTGACTCAAATATTTTCTAATCCAAATGAATATGAATTCATCACAGGTAATACTAGCTTTAAACTAAATAAATCAAAAGTAACCGATGTTTCTATAACTAACAATGTAGAAATTCAAAAAAATAATGTTTCAAGTATAGGCGGAGCTATTAGCGGTGCTATTCTGTTTGGAGCTGTTGGGGCAGTCATAGGTGGAAGATCTAAAGAAAAGACTTCAAATATAATT
The DNA here is from genome assembly GCA_934132805.1 of uncultured Clostridia bacterium. Classification (GTDB taxonomy): domain Bacteria; phylum Bacillota; class Clostridia; order TANB77; family CAG-508; genus CAG-269. The sequence continues at coordinate 23,534 of CAKPAB010000009.1, forward strand.
CATTCTTATTTAGTTTTTACTTTTTTAGATAATAATGAAATAAAATACATTGCATTTAATTGTACTAATGCAATTCAAGCAAAAAAATTTGTGGAAGAATTCAAAATAACTAAAACTAAAGAAATTAATAATATTAACTTATAAAAAAAGGATAATGCGTATTGTTTTGCGGACACCACACATTATCCAGAGCGTAAACACTATTGAAAGTGATTACTTAATTATTATATATTAAAGTACCTTCATTTTCAATAGTAAATTAAAAATTTATTAAAGAAAATGGAGGTTTTTTTACTATGGAAAAAAAGCAAAAATCAGCTTTATATGTTAGGGTGTCTACTACCCACCAAATTGATAAGGATTCTTTGCCTTTGCAAAGAAGTGATTTAATAAATTATACAAAATATGTATTAGGAATAAATGATTTTGAAATTTTTGAAGATGCAGGTTATTCTGGTGGTACAACTGATAGACCAGCATATCAAGATATGATGAATAGAATTAAAATGGGAGAATTCACTCATTTAATAGTATGGAAAATAGATCGTATAAGCAGAAACTTAAGAGATTTCTCTGATATGTATGATGAATTGAAAAAATATAATGTAACATTTATTTCTCGCAACGAACAATTTGATACTTCTACAGCTATGGGAGAAGCAATGCTAAAAATAATTTTAGTGTTTGCAGAACTTGAAAGGAAACTAACAGGAGAACGTGTTTTTTCAGTTATGATTTCACGTGCTCAAAAAGGACTATGGAATGGTGCAACAGTTCCCTTAGGATACGAATGGGATCCCGAAACTAAATTCCCTAGGCCCTGTGATAAAGAGGCAAAAATAGTTCAATATATATTCGATCAATATGAAGAAATAAAATCTACTACAAAAGTTGCTAAAAAATTAAATATCGAAAATATACCTACAAAAAGAAATGGAACCTGGACACCTCGTACAGTTGGTAGCATACTTACAAATCCTTTTTATATTGGAACATATAGATATAACACAAAAACTAAAAAAACTCGTAGATGGAAAGATAAGTCAGAATGGGTTGTATTAGAAAATAATCATCAAGCTATCGTCAATACAGAACAATTTGAAAGAGTTTCTCAAATAATTCAAAATAATTATAAGGGTGATAAAAATTACCAAAGATCAAGTACAAATGTACATATATTATCTGGTTTAGCAAGTTGCCATAAATGTGGAAAAAAAATGCACTCTGGTTTGGATCGTGCTAGAAAAGATGGCTTTACTCCATCTCGTTATACTTGCTATGCGTTTAATGTGAATTATACTTGTGCAAATTATTCTAGTGATCTGGCCATACTTCCAGGTCTAATAAATTATATTGCTAATTATATGACATTACAAGAAAGAATTACTGCTAGGCATTCTTTACGTGATATGGAAAGTATTTTGTTACGTGGAAAATATTTTGAAGATATAGATCATATTGAAAAACAAGATTTAAAGAACACCTATGATTTATTAATAAATAATAAAATGGTTACCTATAATTCATTTGAAGAAAAAAATAAAGAAGCTATTATAAGTCAAAATGTGATTTACGAAGCCGAAAAAGAAAAATATGAAAAAGCATTAAAAAGATTAGATGACCTTTATTTATATGATGTTAATTCTATGAGTCAGAAAGATTTTGTAATAAAACGTAAGGAAATCTCTGATAAAATTGAAACTATAAATAAAAAAATACAAGAAGTAAAATTTAATGATACACCATTTATCAATAATAAAGACTTCAATTTATTATCAAAAGCTAGTTTTTATTTACTAACTAAAAATTTATCAAGTGTAAAAAATATTGATGTAATTTCGCTATTGAATAATCTTGATAGACAAACCATAAAAGATTTTATAAATACAATTATTACAGATGTTTCTGTCGAAAAGGGAAAAATATATAATATTACTTTCAAAAATGGAATAGTCCATCACTTTATATACAAAAATGAACACAAAATATAAAAAATACCCAAGTGACTTTTTCTTACAGCCACTTGGGTTTCATTATATCATATTTGATTATACACACGGACATCCTAATGTTACAAATCTTACTACTTTACTCATTTTTTTCCTTTCATTTTCCAATTGTTGTAGACGTTCTTTTGGGTTTTTGGCCTTTTAAAGAACGTCCATGTTGGTTTTATATTTATTTTCCTTTTCCGTCTAATGTATCTAAATTATCTAATGCTTTTCCTGTTCCTAGCGCTACACATGATATTGAATCTTGTGCAATCATTACATTTATTCCTGTTTTTTCTTGCAATAGTTTGTCTAAGCCGTCTATTAGACATCCTCCACCTGTCATATATATTCCTTTGTCGCTAATGTCTGCTGCTAATTCTGGTGGTGTTCTTTCTAATACACTATGAACTGCATCTACTATCATCATTGCTGGCTCTATTAATGCTTCTAGCATTTCACTTGAATGTATTGTTGCTGTTTTTGGTAAACCTGTTGATAGGTCTCTTCCTCTTATTTCCATTTCTGCGTCTTGTATTTTTGGATATACACATCCTACATTTATTTTTAAATCTTCTGCTGTTCTTTCTCCTATTGCTATATTGTGTTTTTTCTTAATATATTTTATTATGTATTCGTCAAATTTATCTCCTGCTACTTTTAATGATGAGCTTACTACTGAGCCTCCAAGTGATATTACTGCTATGTCTGTTGTTCCTCCACCTATATCTACTACCATATTTCCACAGGGTTTTGATATGTCTATTCCTGCTCCTATTGCTGCTGCAATGGGCTCTTCTATTAAGTAGACTTTTCTTGCTCCTGCTTGAATTGCGGCATCTATTACTGCCTTTTTTTCTACTTCTGTTACTTGTGATGGTATGCATATCATTATTCTTGGTGCAAATATTGATTTTCCACATACTTTTCCTATGAAATGTTTTAGCATTTTTTCTGTTACTGTGTAGTCTGATATTACTCCATCTCTTAGTGGTCTTGTTGCTATTATGTTCCCTGGTGTTCTTCCTATCATCCTTCTTGCTTCTCCTCCTACTGCTAATACATCTCCTGAGTTTCTATCTACTGCTACTACTGATGGCTCTCTTAATACTATCCCTCTGCCTTTTATGTATACTATTACTGTGGCAGTTCCTAAATCTATTCCTACGTCTTGTCCAAATCCAAATTTAAACATGTAACTTCTTCCCTTCTTTTTTATTTATTTCACTTTTGTTACATTTTCGTTACGATTATATTACAAATTGTAAATTTTATCAATACATTTCATTGAATTTTTTATTTTTTTATATTATAATGATTACAGTTTATAAAAGTTTTGATTTTTTAGATGAAAATATTATAGAAATAGGAGTTTGAAATGAAAACTTATATGTATGATTCAAAATCAGAAGATGACACAAAAAAAATAGCAAAATTAATTGCTTCTAAATTAACAAAAGGTGATTTAATAGTACTTTGTGGTGAACTTGGCTCTGGCAAAACCAAATTCACAGAAGGTTTTTTAACATATTTTGGCTTAGAAAATGAAATTTCTAGTCCTACTTTTACTATTGTTAATGAGTATAAAAAGAATGATTTAAATATTTATCATTTTGATGTTTATAGATTAGAGGATTCGTCTGAATTTTATGAAATTGGTGGTGATGAATATTTTGAAAATGGTATTTGCCTTATTGAGTGGGGCGAATTAATTGATGATGCTTTGCCTAATGAATATATAAAAATCAATTTTTCAAGAAATGTACTTAACGAAAATGAAAGAATTCTAAATATTCAATCCATTGGCAAAAAATATGATGAAATTATAGAGAGTTTGAAAGGAGATTTGAATTGAAAGTTTTAGCAATTGATACTTCAAGTAAATTGTGTAGTGTTGCAATTTTGGAAGATACAAATTTAATTAAAAAAATAGAATTAGATACTGGTTTAACTCATTCTGAAACATTAATGCCTATTATTAAGGAATTATTAGAATGTTGTAATTTGTCTTTAACTGATATTGATTTATTAGTTTCTGATGTTGGTCCAGGCTCTTTTACAGGCATCAGAATTGGTGTTGCAACTTGTAAGGCTTTTTCTGATAGTCTAAATATTCCTTGTGTTGGAATATCAAGTCTTGATGTCTTGGCTTATAATATTAAAAATGATGGACTTATATGTAGTACTATTGATTGTAAAAATAGTAATTGTTATTTTGCTTTGTATGAGTTGAATAATGATATTTATACAACTTTAGTTGAGCCTTGTGCTAAATCTGTTGATGAGGTTTTACTTTTATTAAAAAGTGAATATACTAATAAAAATATTTCTTTTGTTGGTGATGGCATTCCAAGTGATGTAATTAGTTGTGAGCTTTTGAATTCTTATTTGAATATAGAAAATTTGGGCATTGCTGGTTATAAAAAGTTTATTTGCAATAATAATAAAGGTGAAAATATTTTGCCTTTGTATTTAAAGAAGCCTCAAGCTCAAATTCAGTTAGAGCAAAGGCTTAGGGGGTAAGTGTTATGAATTTTGATATTAGTAAGATGAGTTTAGATGATTTGAATAGTATAAAAAATATTTTGATTTCTGATTTTGATAATTTTTGGAATTATGAGATTTTAGAGGATGAGTTGAATTGTGATAATTCTTATGTGGTTGTTGCTAAAAGTCCTGATGGCAATATTGTTGGTTTTGCTTGTTTAAAGATTATTTTGGATGAGGCTAATATTATGAATATTGTTGTTAAGAAGTCTTTTAGACATCATGGTATTGGATCTCTTTTGTTGGAACATTTGATTGATTTTTCTAAAGATAAGAATTTGAGTAGCATTACTTTGGAGGTTAATGAAAATAATCTTTCTGCTATTCATTTATATGATAAGTTTTCTTTTGATAGATTGGGTATTAGGAAAAATTATTATAATGGTGAGAGTGATGCAATTATAATGAGTAAAAAATTGTAAATCTTAAAGAAAACAGTGAGGTCGTACTCGTGGCAAAGGTATATATGTATGTGGTTTGATAATTTTCGAATGTGATTGAAACAATATTAAAATTTCTTAAATAAATTAATGGAAAGAGTTCACGTCGAACGAAGTGAGGACTAAGTGGAAGGGTGCCATTAATTTATTTTTAGAAATTATTATATTGTGTATTAAACCGAGAAAATTATCAAACCACATACATATATACCTTTGCCACGAGTACGGCCTCACTGTTTTCTTTATACATATTTTTCTATTTTTACAACAGTTCTCCCGCTTCTAGTGTTTCCTCCAAATTCTTTAACAACAAATCTTCCTTTTCCTCTAATAGTTATAACATCTCCTAATTTTACTTGTTTAGATGCTTTTGTTTCATTTTGTCCATTTATAAAAACTCTTTCGCTATCAATAATTTGGACTGCTTTGCTTCTAGATGTTCTTGCTAAATCTGACACAAAATTATCAAGCCTTAATGATGGAACAATTATATTCATCTCTTCAACTTTTATTTCTTGTTCTCTTAATTCTTGTAATTCTACAATTTCTATTTTAGCATTTTGAAATCTTGTTAATGTTCCTAACTCTTGTTTCAATGTTTCTGCAGATTCATTTTTGACCAAAATGTCTGCCCCATCATCTGAGACAAGAATATCTCCAACTTTTTCTCTTTTCATTCCAAGTTTTACAATTCCACCTAAATAGTTTCTATGTGAATACTTGCCCTTTTCTTCATCTCCGAGTGAAATTCTTATAATTTTGATGATTTTCGAATAATTTTTTTCTACCATGTTTATATTATATTTTTCTGGATATATTATCAGAATTCTTCTTTCGGCATCTTCATATCCTCCATATAAAATGTAATTATTGAATTCTATTTTTTTCATAAATGTTTTTACCAAAGATACTTGATACATATCTAAGAAGTCTGTATATTCTAGTTTTTCTCTTTGTTTTGAGAATTCCATTTTGTCTAATATTTGTGCTAGTAGCATTTTGTCTTCTTGTTTTTTATAGTCGCTTAATATTTTTTGTTTATCCATTTTAGAACTCATTTCCTTTCTTAATTTATAGAACTTAAATATTTTTCCATTCTGTCCCCTGTTTTAAAAATTTATCTGGCCATGCTTGTTTTTCAAATTTTATGTTTTGTAAATTGTTTTCCACAATTAATTCTTCTATAGCTGTTCCTAATCCATTTATTTTTGTTCCATCTTCTATTGTTATTACATTTTTGGTTTTTTCTATTGATTTTTTGATTGTTTCTTTATCTAATGGCTTTAAAAATCTTGCATTTATGATTTCTGCTTTAATTCCTTTCTCTTGCAATTTATTAGCTTTTTCCACTGCATTTGATACCCTTTTTCCTATTGCTATAATACTGATGTCTTGTCCTTCTCTTAGAATTTCCGCTTTTCCAAGTTCTATTTTTTGATGTTTTTCAAATGTTATATTTTCATCTTGACCTCCTCTTGGATATCTTATAACAACTGGTTTTTTTAATTTTATTGCAAATTCCATCATATCTTCTAATTCTTTAAAATCTTTTGGTGCCATTATTGTTAAGTTAGGAACTAATCTAAAAAATGCCATGTCTAATGTTCCTTGATGTGTTTCTCCATCTGCTCCTATTACTCCAGCCCTGTCTACGCACATTATTACTGGTAAATCTTGCATTGCTATATCATGTATAACTTGGTCATATCCTCTTTGATAAAATGATGAGTATATTGGTACAAATGGTACCATTCCTTCTATTGCCATTCCTGCTGCCATTGTTAATGCATGTTGTTCTGCTATTCCTATGTCAAAAAATCTTGTTGGAAATTCTTTTGCAAATTTTGTAAGTCCTGTTCCGTCTTTCATAGATGCTGTAACTGCTACGATTCTATTGTCTTTTTTAGCTAATTCTACTAATTTTTCTCCAAATATTTTTGAATAATCTGGCTTTTTTTCTTTTTTTGGTTTGCCTGTTTCTATATCAAATGGTCCTGTAGCATGGAATTTGTCTGGGTTTTCTTCTGCTATCTTGTATCCTTTTCCTTTTTTTGTTAATACATGTATTAGTACTGGTCCTTGTATTTGTCTACTTAGTTTCATAATATTTTCTAGTTGTTCTATGTCATGGCCATTTACTGGTCCTAAGTAGGTAAATCCGATGTCTTCAAAAAACATTTTTGGTATTATTAGTTGTTTTATACTCCTTTTTAGTCTTTGTACTATTTTTACTGTTGGTTTTCCTATAATTGGTATTTTTCTAATGATTTTTTTACCTGATATGTTTGATTTTGTATATAGTTTTTTTGTTCTTAATTTGCTTAAAAACATATTTAAACCACCAATATTCTTTGAAATACTCATTTCATTGTCATTTAATATTACTGTCATGTGTGTTTTACTAAAGCCTGCATCGTTTAAGGCTTCTAATGCCATTCCACCTGTTAGTGCTCCATCCCCTATTACTGCTATTACTTGATTATTTTCTCCTTTTAAGTCTCTTGCTCTTGCTATTCCTAATGCTGCTGATATTGATGTACTACTGTGTCCAGTGTTGAAACTATCATATTCTGATTCGCTTGTTTTTGGAAAACCTGCTAGTCCGTCTAGTTGTCTTAGTGTTTTGAATTGTTCTTTTCTTCCTGTTATTATTTTGTGTGCGTATGCTTGGTGCCCTACATCCCATACAATTTTGTCTTGTGGTGTGTTAAATACACTGTGCATTGCTATTGTTAGTTCTATTACTCCTAGGTTTGATGCTAGATGTCCTCCATTTTTTGATACTGTTTCTATTATTGTTTGTCTTAGGTCTTTTGCGAGTTGTTTTTTTTCTTCTATATTTAGTTTTTTTATGTCTTGTGGTGTGTTTATTTTTTCTATCATTTTTGTCTCTCCTTTTTTTGGACTTTTTATATTGTAACAAAAAAATGATGAAATGGCAAGAAAACAGGATATATTTCATACCCCGTTTATTTTTTAATTACTATTTGGTTTAAATGTTCCATTTTCCCATGTTCCTGTAACCTTTGTAAATTCTGGATGTGTTGTATCAAACATCCACTCAAAATTAGTAACATTTCTAATATCCCAATCATTAATTGGTGATGCATCTATTATTTTAGAATTTCCTCGAAACATATAACTCATATTTTTAACTTTACTTACATTCCAATCTTTAAGTGGATTTAAATCTGTTACTTCACTTCCAAAAAACATATGTGACATGTCTTCCACATTACTCACATCCCAATTTTTAAGTGGGTTTAAGTCTTTTATTTCAGTTGGCCAAATGTCTCCGTCTCCAAAGATTGATGCCATATTTGTTACATTTGATGTATTCCAGTATTTTAAACCATTTATATTTTCAAGCTTTTCATATCCAGCAAGTGCACTACTTAAATTTGTTACTTTACTTGTATTCCAAGTGGCTAATTCATCAAAACTCTTCAATCTTTGATTTTTTGACATTACAGTTAAAAAGTCCTCCATGTTTTGAGTATAATCGGTTTTTATACTTTGCAAACCACTTATATCTGATACATATGGTAGTCCTAGAAACATGTGTGAAGCATCTGGGTTTAAATATACATTATCACTTTTGCACCACCAATATATAGTTCCTGTTCTTACCAATTTTTGTTTGCTTTCGTCAGTAACTTCTGTCAATCCTTCATCTCCATATATACTTCTTACTTCTTCTCCTGTTTTTTCAAACCACATGTATATAGGACATAGCTCTGTTCCCTCAGGTATAACTTCTTCAAATTCACTTGGATTTGTTTCATATTGTGTATATGCTTCTGTCCATGATACTATGTTGTCTTCTGTCATTTTTGACAACTCTGGTGCCTTAGTTGCTCTTTCTATTCCATCTATTGATAAGTTATTAAATATATACCCATATTGCATCTGTCCATCACTTGCAAGATTATACATTTTTTGTGTTACATTTAAGCCTGTATCAAAAAAAGCTATTGTAGAATTGTCTATATCTGTTTTTGTTACTTCTCCTTTGTCTACTTTAAAATTGTGTTTTGTTTCTTTAAATAATATATTTAAACTTGTATCAGCATTGTAGCTTATTGCTACTTTATTATTTCCTAAAGTTTTATTTAATTGTTCTTGTAATTCTAATCCTGTAACATCTCCACTTAGTGCTTCCATTGATGCTGTAAAGTATGCTGTTTGAATTTGTTCCTTTTCTTGTGCTTCTATTGTTTTTTCTTTTGCTTCTCTTGCTTTTCCAAATATTCCTGTATTTGTTAATGATGATATTGATATTCCTGCAAGTATTAATAAAATAATTATTGTAATTACTAACGCTACTAATGTTATACCATTTTTGTTTTTTAATTTTTTATTTGATTGTTCTATTTTTTTATTCATTACTAACCTCCTGATAATATTAATTTTAATTATTTTAATTTTATATTATCAGTTTTCTTAGCTCTATTATACTGTACGTTTTTTTATGGCTTACTAAAGTATAGCTCTCTCTCTCTCTCTCTCTCTCTACAGTAGCAAGAGTTTTAGCAGTTGCTTTTTTCATATGTATCATTCCTCTTTTCTTATGATTAGAGTATATCATACTTTTAATATACTTATCAATATTTTTGGTATTTTGATACATAATTGTAAAATATTTGAAATACTTTTGTAATATATATATTTAATTATAAAGTTACTAATACTGGTCGAAAGCCATATGGGTAAGCACTGTCTCCATTATCGCTATAAAAAGAAAATAAACCTGCTTTACTTTCATATCCATAATTTCCTCCTTGCATAAAAAATGATTCTTTACAACTTAAAAAATGCGATAAATCAGAATACCACGAATTGTTATCTATCCCAGCTTTTGAAGTTTCTCTTATTGCATCTCCATATATTTGAATATTTTTAGCGTAATTAGCTATTTTCCCTTCTTTTACTTCATTTTCATTATATGCATCCGTATTATTTTTTTCTTTATCATATGGGTATAAAGTTACATATTTAGAACTTTTTCCATTATCTAATGCTTTTATCATATTTGTTCCACTTCTTTGTATTCCAATAAAAAAAATGGCATAAAAAATCAAAAAAGCATTGTTTTTTTGATTTTTTTGTTTTACAATATAGTTAGTGTAATTTTTGCACAAATCATAATAAGAAAAGGAGAAATGTTATATGAAAAAAACAAAAATTTTATTAACACTATTTTTATTAATCACATTCGTTGCAACAATTTCAAGTGCTGCATATTCTGATGTGAATATGTCAGTTATTGAAGAGCCAACATGTACAATTAACTTTGGTACAAATTCTGTAGTAGAAAGAAGTGTAATCTCTAAAGATTTAGAAAACAAAGAGATAACTTTGCAATTAAAAGTAACAAATAATGATGAGTCTGCTAAACCTACTGGTGAGGTAATGCTTGTTATAGATAACTCAAAAAGTATGTTGGAAAATGTTACTTCAGATAAAACAAGAGAGGATTTAGTTATAAGCTCTGCTAAAACTTTAATTGAAAACCTTTTAAAAGATAATACTCAATTAAAAATTGGAGCTGTAAGTTTTTCTACAAATACTGAAGTTTCAAAAGAAGGTACTACTGAGGATGCAAAACTAATTTCTGAATTAACAAATAGTTCTACTTCTCTAATATCTGCAATTTCAAATATTCAATATGATGGACCTAGAACTGACTTGCAAGCTGGTATTAATTTAGCAAAAAGCCATTTCACTTCTGGAGTGGATAACTCTCATAAATATATAATAGTTTTATCTGATGGTGTTCCAAATGTAGCCTTAGATTATGATAAAAGCTATTATTCTGATGATGTTATTGCAAAGACAAAAGCTGAATTACAATCACTTTCAAGTGTTACAGATAATGTGTATGTAATGCTTACAGGTATTTCTAATGGTGATGCAGTTGCTGCACCTTCTACAAAAACATATAATCAAATTATAGAAAGTGTTTTTGGAACAACTACAAACCCTACAATTGGTAAGTTTTATTATGTAACTGATGACAAAATAGAAACTACTATAACATCTGATATTTATAAAGATTTATTACCTGTTTCTAAATCATTTACTAATATTATTGTTAAAGATTATTTTACAGATGAAATTGTTAAAAACTTTGATTTTTCTTATGTAAAAGACCCTAACATTGGAACTATATCTCCTGTAATTGATACTACTACAAATTCTATTACATGGAATATTCCAGAGTTAAAAGTTGGTGAAACTGCTATTGTTCAATATAAATTAAAGTTAAAAAATGATTATAATAGCAATATTATTGATAAAGTTTTGAATACTAATAATAAACTTGATTTAACTTATACAGATTATTCTAATAATACCGATAGTAAGACTTCTGATGTAACTCCTAAGATTAAACTTACAGAGAATTTGCCTACAGTATTGCCTAAGGCTGGCTCTAAGTTTTTCTTTGGAATGTTTGGTTTAGTTATAATTGCTTCAGTTTGTTTTGGAATTAAATATGCTGTAATTAAAAATCGTATTAAATAGTTTTTATATTATTTGTTTATATTCAAAAAGATGTGTAAAGTCAATTAATGATTTTACACATCTTTTTCCTATAATTAATTTTTATAATCTTGAAATACATAGTCCAATTACAATTAAGCCTAATATAACTCTGTATATTGCAAATACTTTAAAACTGCCTTTTTGTAAATAATTAAGTAAAAACTTAATGACTAACACACCAACTAAAAAGCTTGCAATTATGCCAACAAAAAATGCTGGGCTCAACACAAAATCTTTTAAATCAACTAATGCTGCTGCTAACACAACTGGTGTTGATAATAAAAATGAATATCTTGCAACAGACTCTCTTTTTAGTCCCATGCCTCTACCAACAGTCATTGTTATTCCTGACCTTGAAACTCCTGGAAATGCTGCTGCAATGGCTTGTGACATTGCTATCCAAAGTGATTGTTTTAATGTTATATCTTTATATTCTACTTCTGATTTTGCTTTTTTATCAACAATATATAAAATTATACCCATTACAATTAGTGCAATTGCTATCATAATCATTTCTACCATTTTTTCTTCTACACTAAATGTTGTTGCTAATTTTTCTATTAATTTTCCTGAAAGTTTATCTAGTACTAAGCATAAAATTCCTGTTGGAATTGTTGATATTACTATGTACCAAAAGATTTTTCCATCTGTTGATTTTTTCTTATTAACAACTTGGTTATATCCTCCTTTTATTAGGTTTACCCAGTCTTTAAAGAAAAATAGAACTATTGCAAATAGTGTTCCTATATGTAGTGCCACATCAAATGATGGGCTTATTTCGTTCCATCCAAATATCCATGGAAATAAGTTTAAAT
>CAKPAB010000010.1 GCA_934132805.1 uncultured Clostridia bacterium
TTAACACCTGCTGTATCTAATGTTCCTCTGATGATATGGTATCTAACACCTGGAAGGTCTTTTACCCTACCACCTCTTATTAATACAACACTGTGTTCTTGTAAGTTATGTCCTATACCTGGGATATAAGATGTAACTTCATAACCATTAGAAAGTCTTACTCTGGCTACTTTTCTTAAAGCAGAGTTTGGCTTTTTAGGTGTAACTGTTTTAACTACTGTACATACACCTCTTTTTTGTGGAGCTCTGTTATTTGTTAATTTTTTGTTTTTTGAGTTCCATCCATGTTGAAGTGCTGGTGCAGTTGATTTTGTTACTCCTGTTTGTCTTCCTTTTCTTACTAATTGATTAATTGTTGGCACTTAAATTTCACCTCCTACTTTTTTATTTTTACATTTTTTTGTGTTTTTTCTGTGTAATATTTTTGAAATATTTGTACACCTAAAATGTAATAAACTACTACGGAATTGCATATTTCATACATTTTACCATAGCAGTTTATATTTTACCATTTTTTGGACTATAAGTCAAGAAAAACCTAGAATTTTTTTTAATTCCAGGTTTTTACTACAAGGTAATAAATTTTTATTTATTATTTTTGTTCTTCTAAAATCTCTTTTACTTCATTTCCCACAATATTTTCAGCTTCTGTTTGTTTCTTCAATGCCTCTTGTTCTATTCTATTACCTCTATTATCTACTTTTATTTCTTCTCTCAATCCACCTTTTTCTCTATCTTGATTTATTAAAGATATTGTTTTTTGTTTTTGTGAATTTGCTATTTTCTCTCCATTTTCTTTTTGTTCTTCTTTTGCAGCAAGTAATTTTTTATTAGAGAATATATCTTTCATTCTGTCAAAAATTCCTTTTTCATTAATTCCTTCTAAATCAGCTATTCCCAATTTATGAGCATACCTTGCAATTCTTTTTGATTTTAAATCTGATAATCGTCCCATATCTTTGTCAAATCTATATTTCACATTTAAGATTTCATTTAAGTCTTTTAAGCTTCCTTTGCCATTTTTAATAACATCCAAATATTTAATAGCAACTTCAGGGTTTTTGCCATTTAAAACAGATAATAATGCATAATCTATATTTTTCATACTTTTTTTATCATTGATAAAACGACTTGCTATTGCTAAATTATCATCTTTTAATAATTGTTTTTTTGCTTTTAAAGCTTTTTTATAAAAACCTACTTTTTCATCATCTACTATTATTTCATTTTTGCTTACATCTAAAAAGATTTCAATCTTTTTATTTTTTTCTGGTCTATAAGTATTAGATTGTGGAGTTTTTATAGTTTGGTTTTCATTTATTGCTTTTTGTCCTTCATTTTGTGTATTTTTTTCTACTTTGTCTTCTTTTTGTATTGCTGTTCTATTTTGAACTTGTTCTCCAATAGTTTCTGCAGCTTTTACTGCTTTATTTTCTTTTTGTTCCTCAGCTTTCAAAACAGTTTTATTTTCTTTTTGTTCTTCAGCTTTTAAAACAGTTCTATTTTCTTTCTGTTCTTCATTTTTCAATACATTTGCAGTTTCATTTTCCATCTGTTTTGGTGTTGTTTTGTTTTCTTCTCTATTTTCTGTTTTTTCATAGCCTTTTAAAACTTCTTCAAAACTATTTCTATTAAATTTAGTTTCAACATTTTTCATTAAATTATCTAATTCCATAAATTTGTCTTTAGGCTCTTTTCCTTCTAATGTTTCCATTAATTTAATAGTTGGCTCAATTTCATTTAATCTATGTTTATTATTCAAATAATTTTCCTTAGCTCTTCTAACTTCTTGCTTTTCAGTGTCAGTCATTTTTTCAAATTCTTCTCTTGTTGTTTCATTTAATTTTAGTTCTTTTTCTATTTTTTGTTTTTCTTCTTTTAATTTTCCAAGGTCTTTTCCTTTTAAATCAACATTTCTATTTTCATCAATATATTGTTTTTTGTCTGCTATTTCTTTTAAAATTTTATCTTTCTTTTCTGCAATTAATTTATTTAATTCTCTATCCTTGCCCATTCTTTTATTGTTAATATCTCTAAATTGGCTCTCTAATTCATTTGTATTTTTTACAACATCTTTATAAAATCCACTTTCTTTATCAGAAATAGCTTCTGCTTCTTTTTCAGCTTTTTCTAACTTTGCTCTTGCTTCATCATTTTCTTTTTCGATTAAAACAAGCTTTTCTTGTTCCTCTTTTATAGTTTTAACCTCTTCTTCTATTTTCTTTAATATTTCTTCCATATGTTTCTCCTTCCAAAATATTTAATTACTAACTAAAATTATAACAAATTTTTACAAATATTGCAACAGTTTTATGTTAAGTATTTAAAATTTAATAAAATTGTAACATTTTAGTAATATTATTTATCCAAGTTTTCTAAGCTTCTTTCTGCCAATTTTGCATACCTTTCTCTTTTATCCCTAATCTTTTTGCCCTCTAACTCAGGTAAAATTCCAAAATTTGCATTCATAGGCTGAAACTTATCATTCTCTGTAGAAATATACTTTGCCAGTGCACCAATAACAGTATAAGGCGAAAAAACAACCTTATTTTCAATTTCATTTGACTCTTCAAGCCCTTTTTTGTTATCCTCTTTAATTCTCTCAAACAATTTAATAGCATTTAATGCTACAACTAAACCTGAAGAAATTGACTCAACATAACCTTCTACACCAGTTATTTGTCCAGCAAAAAAGATATTATGATTTGACTTTAAATTATAAGTTTCGTCTAACAACTTAGTAGAATTTATATATGTATTTCTGTGCATTACCCCATATTTAACAAACTCTGCATTTTCAAGGCCTGGTATCATACTAAACACTCTTTTTTGTTCTCCAAATTTCAAATTTGTCTGAAAACCAACCATGTTATATATATTTCCCTCTGAATTGTCTTGACGCAATTGCACTACGGCATAAGGCCTTTTAGCATATCTTGGGTCGTCAAAGCCAACAGGTTTTAATGGTCCAAAACGCAATGTATCTATACCTCTATTTGCCATAATTTCAATTGGCATACATCCTTCAAAAATTTCTCTTTTTTCAAAATCATGTAAAGTAACAACTTCCGCTTCTGTTAGCGCTTTCCAAAAAGCTTCGTATTCTTCTTTATTCATAGGCAAATTGATATAACTTTTTTCCTGATTTTTTTGTTTTTCTTGCCACTCTTCTATAGTCTCATCTTTTTTCTTCTCTTGCTCATATCTATTTCCATAAAAAGCAATATCAAAATTAATGCTATCTTTTGAAATAATCGGTGCAGCAGCATCATAAAAATACAATTTATCTTCACCTGTCAATTTAGAAATTTGCTTTGCCATTTTCTCTGAAGTCAATGGCCCTGTAGCAATTATAACAATTCCATCATCTGCATTAATTTCACTTGAAGAATCCACACTTTCTACCTCTTTGTGGATAATTTCTATTAAAGGATTTGCTTTTATTTTTTCTGTTACTCTTTTAGCAAATAGTTCTCTATCAACAGCCAAAGCCTGCCCAGCTGGTACTTGAGTTTCATCTGCAATTTTTATTAGTAATGAGTCTAGTCTTCTTAATTCTTCTTTTAATAAGCCACATGCATTTGTTAGCAAATTTGATTTAAAAGAATTACTACATACAATTTCTGCTAAATTTTCATTTGAGTGTGCTTCAGAGTATTTTATTGGTTTCATTTCATATAATTTGACCTTTATTCCTACTTTTGCAATTTGATATGCAGCCTCACACCCTGCAAGACCTCCACCTATAATTGTTATATAATCTTTCATTTTTATTTTTTCCTTTCATTTTATCTTTCATCTTGCATTTCATCTTCTTCAAACTCGTTCCATGACTTAGACTCTTGTGCATCCATATGTTCAACTTTAAGTTTTCTATATCTCAACTCAGCCAACTGTTTTTTTCTAAAAATCATATCTTTTTCATCAAAATCATATGAATTATTTTTTAATTTTTCATACAATTCTACAATACTTGTAAGGGCATTAAGCATACTATTTGTATTGTACTGAGTTGCCCCATCCACTAAATCTATCAACTTATCTAATTTTTCATTCAAAATATTTTCATAAGTCAAATCTTGTCTATTTTCAAACTTTTCCATCCAATTCTTCATAATTATCCCCCATATAATTTAAATTTTAATTTTCTAACTGAACAAGTTCATAATGTCATCTCTTGACAATTTATTAATAAATGTAGTCTGTGTATTAAGCATATTATTAGTAAGTTCAGCCTTACGTTGTTGAAGTTCATAAATTTTTTCTTCAATTGAATCTTTTGTTATCAGCTTGTACACTTGAACATTATTTTTTTGTCCAATTCTATATGCTCTATCTGTTGCCTGATTTTCTGCTGATAAATTCCACCATGGATCATAGTGTATAACCATATCTGCACCAATTAAGTTAAGCCCTGTTCCCCCTGCTTTTAGTGATATTAAAAATACACTTATATCTTTGTTTTGATTAAACTCATCAACCAATTCTATTCTTTCGTCAACTTTTGTGCTTCCTGTTAATTTAAAATATTTTATATTTCTATTGTTGAGTTCTTTTTCTAGTATTTCAAACATCGATGTGTAAGTTGAAAATACCAAAATCTTGTGTCCTGCTGTTATACCATCTTCTAAGATTTCCATACATTGGTCTAATTTACTACTTCTGCCTTTATAATCTTCTATAAATAAGCTTGGATGGCAACATATTTGTCTTAGTCTTGTAAGTGCTGCAAGTATTTTTATTTGGCTTCTTTCATATCCATTTGCTCCAATTTCTGCTTGTAATTCTTGTTTAGCTTGAACTAAATATGATAAGTAAATATTTTTTTGTTCTTCTTCCATTTCATTATTTAAAACTGTTATTGTTTTTTCTGGCAATTCTGTTAAAACTTCTTTTTTAGTTCTTCTTAATACAAATGGCTCTATCAACATTTTTAACTTATTCATTGCATCATGGTCTTCATCCCTTACTATTGGTATTTCATATATTGTTTTAAATTCTTTATAACTAAATAAATACCCAGGCATTATTAAATCAAATATTGACCATAATTCAGCTAATGAGTTTTCAATTGGTGTTCCTGTTAATGCAAATCTTGTTTCTGCATTTAACATTTTTATTGCTTTTGCATTTTTTGTTGTATTATTTTTCAAATATTGTGCCTCATCCGCAATTATATATTTGAAGCTGTATTTTTTCTCTTTGTATACATCAATATCTCTTTTTAATAAATCATATGAAGTTATAATTACATCATATTTTTCCAATTGGTTAATTTCTATTTTTCTCTCTGATGCAGTTCCTCTAATTACTTTTATTTTTAAATCTGGTGCAAATTTTTCTATTTCATTTTTCCAGTTTAATGATAATGAACTAGGTGATACTACTATACTTGTTTTTGCATCTTCTGTGTTTTGCTTATAGTCTAGCAAAATTGATATAATTTGGATTGTTTTTCCTAGTCCCATATCATCTGCAAGTATGCCACCAAACTTATATCTGTCAAGGGTTTTTAGCCATTTAAATCCTGTTTTTTGATATGGTCTTAGTATTGTTTCAATTTCTTCTGGTATTTTTTCTTCTTCATCTAATAAATTTTTGTCCAAACCATTTATAATATTTTTATATTCTTTATTTTTTACTATTTCTGTGCCTTTTATTTCTTTTAAAAGTTGATTTAAATATAATGTTCTATTTACTGGTAATCTAACTGTTCCACTCTCTAATCCTTTATAATCAACATCTGTTCCTGAAATCAATTTATCTATAAAATCAATTTCATTGCTTTCTTGTAAATCAAGAAAGCTTCCGTCTTTTAATCTATAATATTTTTTCTTTAATTTATATTTTTCTAAAATGTCTTGCAATTGATTTAAATCTATGTTCAACTTGTCAATATCAATTTCTAAAAGATTATTTTCAACTCTTACACCAACTGTTCCTATTTTAGGCTTTGTAATTTCTTTTGATTTAAAGTTTTCTGTTGCCAAAACTTCAAATTTTTTCATATAGTAATTGATGTCATTTGTTAAAAATTCATAGATTTTGTCTTCATCTGGTAATATGAATTTTAAATTTTGAATGTCAAACATAAAACCTGTTTTTCTAAAAATGTTCATTGCTTTTGTTTCTTCTATAAGATTTCTTGAATATTTAAATTCTTTTTCTTCCTGTTCATTTAATGGATTAAATTCATTTTCTCCATAACATAATTTCACATCTGCTACAAGGTAATTATTTTTGTCATAGTCCAAAAATACTTTTACTCCTAGTTTTTCTGGCTCATATTCTTTTATTTCTTCTAATAATTCCGGTTCTATTTTTATAGCATTTTTTACTTTTGAAAGTACAACAGAAAATAATTCTCCTAGCTCATCTTTTCCAAGTGATATTTTCGTTAAATAATTTTCTCTAAATACTTTTACAAGTCTTAATGTTGTATTTTCGAATTCTTTGTTACATCTATATAGTTTTTGGTCTGTTAATACATATTTATATTTTTTTCCTTTTAAAATTACTGTACTAAATATATCAAAATCAGCTATAATTCTGTATTCACCGTCATCAATTTTTTCTAATCTAAATTCCATTTCTGGATTTTCGTCTACAAATTTTATGTTTTGTTTTTCATATTCTCTTGTCATTAAAATTGTTTTATTTTTTAGTGTTTCAAATAGTTCGTCAATTGCTGTGTTTCCAATTATTATTGAACTTTCATTTAATGTTTTTCCATAATATCTATAATTTGAATTTGCTGAGGAATTTGTGTATGCAATTATTTCTGCATGTTTCATTATAAAGTCTAACATTTTTTGACTGTTTTCTTCAAATACTTCTTGTGTATGTACAAATTCTAATTTATCTCCATATTTGTATAATTCTTTGTTTGTCATTCGTGTATAGAATTCTGCTAGATTTTTAAGTTTGTACATTCTTTTGTTTCCAATCTTGAATTCTATTTTCATTTCTCTAGTAAACTTGTCATATATTATTTGTGGCTCTATTTTTATTGTTCCTTTGTTTTTTAATTCTATGTCTATATCTGAATTTATCTCTTCTAGTTCCTCGTTGTATAGTGTTTTTACAATTTGATGAAAACTGTTGTATTTGTTTGCGTTTTTGCTGTTGCTTCTTTGAATGTTGTTTTTGCTTTGAACTGTGCTTGTGCTTTTTATATCTTGAAAGCCATTTTTATTGAATTCTAGTACTGTTGCTAAACTATGTTTGCATACTCCATATGTGTTGTAATAGTCTGGACAATCACAACTTATTTCTTCTATTTCTCCGTTTTTTACTTCTACATATGTGTCATATTGGTCTGTTCCAAATACTTTTGCATGTATTTCAAAATTGTTTTCGTTTTTGTACTCTACTTTTGTGATTTGTATTTTTCCTTGCATTTGGTATTTTCTTGCTTTTTGTGTTCTCGCATTTCCCGCATCCATACATAATTGTTCTATTATATTTTCGTTTACTAGCATTTTATTTTTCCCCTCTCATTGCATAAAACTACTTATTTCTTGATGTATTATTATATAACATTTTTGCGGTTTCTGCAAGGGGATACAAAAGAAAAAAAGCAGGTTTTTCCCTGCTAACGTTACTGTTCACAGCCAATAAAATTAAACACTTGCCCTATCACAAGTTTTATTTTTCAAATCTCTATAATATTTAGCAATAAGTTCATCCAACTCAATACTCAATTTATATGTAATAGAATAATCGTCACCATTCTCGATACTCTTATTCAATTTATCTCTTAATTTACAAATTTCTTCATTTAACATACTCATCTCTCCTTTTTCTATTTTTCTCATTAGTACGTCTATAAAATACCACATAAAATTCTCCAAGTCAAGTATTTTCAACGGTTTTTTGCAACTTTCGTACAAGCATTTTCCACATTTTTCGACACATAAAATCAAAAGAAAACAGCATAAATTTTTTTTCAATTTTTATGCCGTTCCTTCAACAAAATTTTTATCTAATTTTTTACAACAGATAATATCATATTTTTTTCATTAAACACATCTTTTAACACTTGATTTAAATATTCTACATTTAACGTGTTTATTTCCTCTAAATAATCAAAACTATTTATTCCCTTAAAATAATCTGCCAAAAACATTCTAGAAATGTTAACCACATCATCATATTCCTTTACATATTCGCCATAAATCATTTTTTTAGTTCTTTCAAAGTCTTCTTTTTTTATTCCATCTTGTATAAACTTTTTAACTTCTTCTTTGAACATTTCGTATAATTTTTCTGGCTCATTTGATTGGCCTATAATCAAAATATGTGCATAATTTTTGTCAAATTCATATTCTATACTTGGTACAGAGTAGCAATTTCCCATATCATACAATTTTTTATATAATTCAGAACTTGCTCCAATTAAAAGGTTTAGCAATATTTCTATTGATATATGTTTTTTTACTTTTTCTTTTTGCTCTGCAGGTACATCTTTTATGCCAATTGCGTAAAGTGGTTTGCTTACTTCCATATTTTGAACTGCTTTTTCTTTTACTATTTCTTTTGGCTCATCTTCAAAAATTCTTTTTATTTCACCATTTGCCTTTTTGTCTATCAACCTTTTCTTTATCTCTTCCAATAACTTTTCTGGCTCAAAGTCTCCTGATATTACCATTGCCATATTTGCTGGGTTATAAAAAGTATTGTAACATTTATATAAAATATCTTTATCTATATGGCTTATTGTCTCTACTGTTCCAGTAATGTCAAGCTTTATAGGATTATTATGATACATACATTCTAATGCATTTAAATATACTTTCCAATCAGGATAATCATCATACATCATAATTTCCTGTCCTATAATGCCTTTTTCTTTTTCAACATTTTCATCTGTAAAATATGGATGTTGAACATAATCCATAAATTCGTCTAATGCCTCATAAAAGTTGTCTGTACATTCATACAGATATGCTGTATGATTATTGGTTGTGTATGCATTTGCGTTAACTCCTAATGCTGTAAGTACATCCAAACTGTTTTTTCCATTTTCTTGTTCGAACATTTTATGTTCTAAGAAATGTGCAACTCCTTTTGGCACTTCTGTAATTTCTGTTTCTCCTGGTACTATAAATGTACTGTCATTTGAGCCATAGTTTGTTCCCCATATGATATATTTTTTTTGTATGCCTTTTTTGGGAATTATCATTACTGTTAAGCCATTTTCTAGTTTTTGCATATATAATTTTTCTTTAACTTTTGAATTTTCAATAATTTGCATTTTTAATCTCATTCTCCTCTCATCTTATTCATTCTTCTGTTGGTATTGTAATTATTTTCCAACAACTAGTCCTTTAAAAAATATACAGTATTAATACTAACCCTATTAGCAACAGCTACTACTTTTTCTTTAGTAACCTCTGCTATTCTATCCATATACTGCTCAATATTGCACTTATTCTTTGATAATTCTTGACTAAAGAAATACGTTATTTCTGTATCTTGTTCATCATCTATAGTCTTAATTGATGCTATTATACCCTTTTTAGCATTTTCAACTTCTTCATCTGTAAAGTCACCATTTTTCATATCTTCTATTTGTTTTTTTATGATTTCTAATGCTTTTTCATAGTTTTTAATTTCAATTCCACAATTTATAAATATATTGTTTTTAAATCTAAAATATCGTGAACTTGCAGTATATGCAAGACTTGCTTTTTCACGTACATTTTGGAATAATTTTGAATTTGCACTTCCACCAAAAATGCTATTATAAATCATTACGTCAAATCTTAAATTATCATCATCAATATCTAAGTCCATTCCTATAATAAGCTTTCCTTGTGTTACATCCATTGATTCTTGAACATCGTTTTCTTTCTCTGATTTTTTTGCTATAATCTCTGGCTCATTATATTGTGGCTCTCTATCTTTTAATTTTATTATGTTTTCATTGTTTTTTATTATATTTTCAGTTTCTCCATCTATTATTCCTGAAACAAAAATATCAATTTTACATTCATTTATTAATTGTTGATAATATTCATATAAATTTTTTTCGTTTATATCTTTCATATCTTCTACATATCCATATTTATATAGTCCATATGGCTGATTTTTGTACATTTCTTCTATACATCTATCTAATGAATATCTTGCTTTATTATCTATTTTTCCATCTATTATTTGTTTTATATTTTCTTTTTCTTGCTCCACATATTCTTTTTTGAAATATCCATTTTCTAGATATGGATTAAATACGAATTCAAATATTTTTTCTAAAGATGTTTTTAACATGTTTTCTGCTTCTTGTGGTAAAAATTCGTCATTTACTGTTTCTATATAGAATTTTAAAACTTGGTTATCTCCTGTTTTGTCAAGGCCACAGTCTAAACTTGCTCCATACATTTCTTCTAATTTTTTGTTTATTTCCTCTTGTGTTTTTAAACTTTTTGTTCCTCTTCTTAAAACCGCTGGTATTAATGCATTTTTTGTAACATTTTCCCTGTTTAATTTTGTTGTTAGAATTATTGCTATTAAATTTGTTTTGAATTTTTCGGTTTTTATTGTATGAAGTTTGATTCCTTTTTTTATTTTTATTTGCTTATATTCCATTAATTATCCTTCCTTCCTTTTTCTATTTTTTAATTTCCGTGATTAATGGGCTACCTCACAAAATCCCGTTTTTTTCTATTTTATCCAAATATGTTTTTTTAATACAAAAAAGGTAGAAGTTTTGGGTATATTACTCCTATATAAACTTCCACCTTTTATTATGTAATTAAAATTTTCTTTTTCTTGCTGCCTCTGATTTTTTCTTTCTTTTTACACTTGGTTTTTCGTAATGTTCTCTTTTACGAACTTCTTGTAAAACTCCGTTACGAGCACATTGTCTTTTAAACCTTTTTAAGGCATCTTCTATATTTCCATTATTAACTTTAATTTCTGACATTTATATTCCCCTCCTTCCGGTCATACGAAAATGTATGTGGGATTTTTTTCTTACCCTATATACGTTAATCATTATACATTATTATGGGGTATATTGTCAATATTAAATAGATTTATTTTTTAAATATATTCAATCAATATTATCATTAAAAATATATAAATCTATTTTTTAAGTCTAGATATTTAGGAATACAACTCCCAAAATATCTAGACTTTTTATTATTTTTGCACAGTTCACTATATAAACTGTGCAAAACTTTTATTCACCTTCAAAAATTCTTTCAAATTCGTCTGCTTCAATTTTCTCTTTTTCAAGTAAAACTGCAGCAACTGCATGTAGCTTATCAATATGATCAATAAGAATTTGTTTAGCCCTATTATAACCTTTATCAATAATAGCCTTTGTTTCCTCATCAATTATACCTGCTGTCTCTTCTGAATATTCTTTAGATTGAGCAAAATCTCTTCCCAAGAAGACTTCTTCTTGACTAGAGCCAAGCATTAATGTGCCAATTCTTTCGCTCATACCATATTTTGTTACCATACTTCTAGCAATTTTTGTAGCTCTTTCAATATCATTACTTGCACCTGTTGAAACATCATTTAAAATTAATGCTTCTGCAACTCTACCACCTAAAAGTGATACTATATTTTCTTCCATTTCTGTTTTTGACATAAAGTTTTTATCTTCTGTTGGTCTATACATTGTATATCCACCAGCCATACCTCTTGGTACAATTGATATTTGATGTACCGGGTCTTGTGTTTCTAAGTAATGACTTACTACTGCGTGACCAGCTTCATGATATGATACAAGTCTATTTTCTTTTTCACTTCTAACTCTTGTTTTCTTTTCAGGTCCCATAGTTACTTTAACCATAGCATCCTCAATCTCTTTCATTCCAATTTCAGTAAGATTTCTTCTTGCAGCAAGCAATGCAGCTTCATTTAATACATTTTCTAGGTCTGCTCCTGCAAATCCAGATGTATTTTTTGCAATTACTTTTAAGTCAACATCATCTGCTAATCTTTTCTTTCTAGAATGAACTTCTAGTATTTGCTCTCTTGCTTTAACATCAGGAGCTCCAACAACTATTTGTCTATCAAATCTTCCTGCTCTTAATAATGCTTTGTCTAATACGTCAGGTCTGTTTGTTGCAGCTAAAACAATAACACCTTCGTTGTCTGAGAAACCATCCATTTCAACTAACAATTGATTTAATGTTTGTTCTCTTTCATCATGTCCACCGCCTAGTCCTGCACCTCTTTGGCGACCAACAGCATCAATTTCATCTATGAATATTATACATGGTGCATTTTTCTTAGCTTGTTCAAATAAGTCTCTAACTCTTGAAGCACCAACACCTACGAACATTTCAACAAAGTCTGACCCACTTATAATAAAGAATGGTACACCAGCCTCACCTGCAACTGCTTTAGCAAGTAATGTTTTACCTGTTCCTGGTTGACCTACTAATAAAACACCTTTTGGTATTCTTGCTCCCATATCTGTAAATTTCTTTGGATTTCTTAAAAATTCAACAATTTCTTGTAACTCTTCTTTTTCTTCATCAACACCTGCAACATCATCAAAAGAAATTTTATTTCTATCTGCTGGTGTCATCATTCTAGCTTTACTTTTGCCAAATGACATAGATTTTCCGCCATTTTGTCCATTTGCTGCTCCGCCCATCATAAAAAACCAGAATATAAAGAATATTATTAAAATTCCAAATGGTGTAAGTAAGCCTATTATTATTGAGAATACTGATTCTGAACTTTCTTCTAATGTAAACGCTCCATTTTTGATAAATTCATCAGTATAATTCATAAAGTTTTCCATATTTGGAATGTTTACTTGTTTTTTTATTTTATCATCAGATAGTTGTACTGTTGCAGAAGTTCCATCTGCATCTATAACTATTGATTCTACTTTTCCCTCATTTATTTTCGCAATTAATTCTGAATATTTTAGTTTTGTGTTTGTGTTTGTCATTATTGATGATAATAATACTATAAATATTACTCCAATTATTAGCCACATTGCTAATGTCTTAATTCCGTTTTTCAAAATAATTCCTCCCTTTGCTTGCTTTAGCTTTCTTATAAAACACTTCGCTCATTTTGTTAAAACTTTGAATGGTATTTTGAATAGTATTTAGTAAGCTCATATTTTTAAGCTATTGCCTTATTATTTGACTATAAAGTTTTATAACACATATATTCGGGTTTTGCAAGAATTTTTATATTACTTTTTCATTACAAAAAATTCTCATATCTCTAAGCATTACGGATACTCATATTAAGCTAAATTTTAGTATAATAAATTTTTTGATCTTTAACTAAGACTTTAATGTTTTTATTTGGTGTCAAATATTTATTTCCTATATTTTTTTCACATAATTTTATGATATCTTCTATATGTATTTTTTCTATTCCCTTTGTTGTTCCAAAAAGTCTTGATATAGTATATAGCAACAATCGTGATTTTATAACTTTTTCTTGTTTATTAAACCCCTTTAAATCCATTACTATTTGTTTTTTATTTTCTTCTTTTACAAGTTCTTTATACTTATTTCTAACAGCTTTTTCCAAATATTCATCTTCTTCTTTAACTAAATCTGACAATCTATCCATTGTTTGAATTATATTGGGATTAAATTCTTGTTTAATAAATGGTATAACAATATTCCTTACCTTATTTCTAGTATATACATTCTCAAAATTTGTTCTATCTATTCTTGGTTTAATATCATTTTGAGCACAATACTCTTCTATCTCAAAACGTTCGCATTCTATTAAAGGTCTTATATATTTGTTGTTTTTTATTGGCTCAATTCCTTTCAAACCTGCTAACCCGCTACCTCTTAACATATTCATTATAATAGTTTCTATTTTGTCATTTTTATTATGAGCAATAGCAATTTTATTTGCATTTTCTTTTTCCAGAATCTCATCAAAAAAATCATACCTTGCATTTCTTCCAGCTTCTTCTGTCCCTATTTTTTTATTATTGGCAATTTTTTGGACATCTATACTTTTTGCATAAAAAGAAACACCTATTTTTTCACAAAACTTCTCAACAAATTTTTGGTCATCTATTGCCTCTTCTCTAATCATATGATTCACATGCGCAACTATTATATCAAAATTCATTTGTAATTTCTTGTCATTTTTTATGTCATTTAAAACATTTAACATTGCAATAGAATCCGGTCCACCTGAAACACCCAGAACTATCCTATCTCCATCTTCTATTAAATTATATTTTTTAATTGTTTCTAAAACTTTTGTCAATAGGGACGGCCTTTTTTGACAACTTTTCTTTTCCATTTTAGTATCATTCCTTTCTGTCAATAGGGACGCCCCTTTTTGACAACTTTTTTAATTGTCAATGTCAATGGGTCAATGGGGACGCCCCTTTTTGACAACTTTTCTATTTTAATTCTTTTGCTATATTTCGTACAGTCTCTCTTCCTACATTTATACATATAGATATTTGCCTTAATGAAAGACCATAATTATCTTTCAACATCTTAATTATTCCTTTTAAATTCTTTTTTTCCTTCCTTAAAGTATCAAAATTAACATTATGAATTTTTATATATGCTTCAATTGCATTCTGTATCTCAATTTCCTTTTCTTCTTCTATTTCTAAAAAATTTTCTTTCTTATCCGCTATATTTTCTTTTATTAATAGTCCATTAATATTTCTTTGAATTTCTTCCATGTTTTTCATATATTCATTATAACTTGAATACTCATATTCAGATGCTAATTTGCAAATACCTGCTTTTACAGGATTATTATGTATGTAATTTATACATGTATACAATTGTTTTTCTGAGTAAATCACTTGGCTTTTATATCTATCTCTAAATACATAACCTACTCTATTATATTTTTTATTGTAGTATATTGCATATAAAGTATTAATCTTATGCATAAAACGACTTAAATCTTCTATAGATTTTTCTTTTACCAATATATGAACATGATTATCCATAATACAATATGATACAATATAAATATCAGTTTCATCTTTTGCTTTATTAATAAATTTTAAATATCGCCTTTTATCTTCAACCTTATTAAAGATATACTCCTTATTTATTCCTTGCACCATGATATGATAAAATGGCATATTGATATAATTTCTTGGACCTCTTGCCATATTCTCCTCCTTACTTCTCAAGGTCCCACAAAATTTATCCCCCAAAAAAATTATATTTACATAATACTATATTCTTTTATAAAAGTCAATCATAAAAATAAAACTTGTCAAAAAAGGGCGTCCCTATTGACAAAAAAAGTTGTCAAAAAGGGGCGTCCCTATTGACATTTAATTAAAAGTTGTGGTGTTCGGTTGAAAAATCATCAAAAATAGTGTAAACTATATAAAGTTAAAAAAGATGAAAGGTTGTGATTTTAATGAAAGTAATATTAAAAGCAGATATAAAAGGAGTAGGAAAAAAAGATCAAGTAATAAATGCATCAGATGGATATGCAAGAAATTTCCTATTTCCCAAAAACTTAGCAGTGGAAGCAAATGCAGAAAATATGAGTAAACTAAAAGGAATGCAAGATTCTAAAGCATTTAAAAAATCACAAGAAAAAGAAGAAGCAGAGAAAATAGCAGAAAAATTATCAAAAATTTTACTAAAAATAAAAGTAAAATCAGGGACAAATGGAAAAATATTTGGAGGAGTTTCTTCAAAAGAAATAGCAGAAAATTTAGAAAAACAATATCAAATAAAAATAGACAAAAAGAAAATTGATTTAAAAGAAACAATAAAAACATTAGGAACATTTAATGTTGACATCAAATTATTTGAAGGTGTAATTGGAAAAGTAAAGATAGATATAATTTCTGAATAATTTCGGTTGTTTATGAAGTATAGCAAAAACAATTAATTATCAAAAATAGCAGAATTTTGGGGGAATAGCAATGGATATAGGAAAAATACCACCACATGATATAGAAGCAGAACAAGCGGTAATAGGAAGCATGCTTACAGACAAAGAGGCAGTTGCAAGTAGTATAGAAGCTCTAAAAGAAGATGATTTTTATAGAGAAGATAATAGAATAATATATTCAGCAATGTTAAATTTATATAATAGAGCAGAGCCAATAGACCTAATAACACTAAAAGCTGAATTAGAATCTATGGGAAAGTTCGAGCAAGTAGGAGGTTTTGAATACTTAGTAGAACTACCAGAAAAAGTGCCAACAACAGCAAATACTACAAGATACATAAAGATAGTAGAAGAAAAATCTGTGTTAAGAAACTTAATAAGAACTGCAAATGAAATTATAGATTTAGGATATGACCCAACAGAAGATGTAGAAGATATTATGGAAGGTGCAGAAAAAAAGATTTTTAATATAATGCAAGATAAAAATCAAAAAGGTTATGCACCTATAAAAGACATTTTAGTTGATAGTTTTACTCAATTGGAAGAACTATACAATAGAAAACAACATATAACAGGTGTTCCAACCGGATTTGCAGATTTAGACTATAGAACAGCAGGTTTACACGGCTCAGAACTTATATTAGTAGCTGCAAGGCCAGCAATGGGTAAATCAGCATTTGCTTTAAACATAGCAACAAATGCAGCAGTAAGAGGAAATACACCAGTTGCAATATTCAGCTTGGAAATGTCAAAAGAACAATTAGTAAACAGAATCTTATGTAGTGAAGCTATGGTAGACAGTAACAAAGTTAGAACAGGTAAATTAGAAGATGAAGACTGGGGAAAATTAGCAGAGGCAATTGGACCACTTTCAGAAACGGGCATTTATATAGATGACACACCAGGTATATCTGTAATGGAAATAAGAGCAAAATGTAGAAAATTAAAATTGGAAAAAAATATTGGACTAGTTGTAATAGATTACTTGCAATTGGTACAAGGAAGTAATAAACGTAATGGAAGTCGTGAACAAGAAATATCAGAAATAAGTAGGTCATTAAAAATTTTGGCAAAAGAATTAAATGTGCCAGTAATAGCACTTTCACAGCTATCAAGAGCTGTTGAACAAAGACCTGACCATAGACCAATGCTTTCAGACTTGCGTGAATCTGGAGCGATAGAGCAAGATGCTGATATTGTTATGTTTTTATATAGAGACGATTATTACAACGAAGATAGCGAAAAGAAAAATGTAGCAGAAGTTATTATTGCTAAGCATAGAGGTGGATCAACTGGAACTGTTGATTTAGGATGGCTTGGAAGTTACACGAAATTTGTTAACTTGGAAAGAAGATATGATGGTTAGTTGTCAATAGGGACGCCCCCTTTTGACAACTTTTTTCTGTCAAAAAGGGGCGTCCCTATTGACAACCCTTTTTTAATTTTCTATTTCTGTAAAATATTCATTAATTCTAATAATTAATTCTTGTTTAACTTCTTCAATAGTCATTCCCTCAACTTGAGCACCAGCCAAAGTGATATGTCCTCCACCGCCAAGCTTTTCTAAAATAACTTGAACATTGATGTCTCCTATTGAACGACCACTAATGCATATTTTTTCACCTGTATCTCCTAAGACAAATGATGCTGTAACATCGCTTATTGTGAGTAGTTCGTCTGCTGCTTTAGCACACAATAAACTAATATCTTTTGATTTTTCATTATCACATAAAGCTATTGCTATTGAGTCATTAACTATTTCCGCTTTTTTGACTATATCTGCTATTTTGTTAAATGATTCTAAGTCGCTTTGAAACCATTTTTTTACTCTTATAATGTCTACTCCGCATTTACGTAAGTATGCTGCTGCTTCGAATGTCCTTACACCTGTTTTGAAAGTAAAACTTTTTGTGTCCATCATTATTCCAGCATATAATGCTTCCGCTTCTATTTTCTTTAGTTCCACATTAACTTCTGCATATTGTAATAATTCTGTTACTAGTTCTGCAGCTGATGATGCATACACTTCCTGGAATGTTAGTGTTGCATTTTCTATATAGTCTGCACTCCTTCTGTGGTGATCTATGATAACTATTTTACTAGCTTTTTTTAATGCTTCTTCTGATTCTACATAATTAACTTTGTGTGTGTCTACAACTACCAATAAAGTGCCTTCATCTATATTTTCTTCTGCTACTTCTTTGCTAATTATTACATCTTCATATTCCGGCTCCTCTGTCAGGCTTTCTCTAAAGTTTTGTAACGCTGCCGTGTTACTTGCAATTATATATGCATTTTTTTCAAGGCTTTTTGCAAGTCTATAAATACCTATAGCTGAGCCCATTGCATCTATGTCAGGATTTGTGTGGCCCATGACCATAACTTTACTTGATTCTTTTATAAGTTTTTCCAATGCGTGTGCTACGACTCTTGCTTTTACTTTAGTTCTTTTTTCTACTTCTTGTGCTCTTCCCCCAAAGAATTTATAAATGTCATTTTGTCTTACAACTGCTTGATCTCCACCTCTACCTAGTACAATGTCCATTGCTGTTTGTGCTGATTTGTATTTATCTTTGTCACCTTCCCCTTCATTTGATATTGCTATACTTAATGTAAATTGTACTTTTTGTTTTGGATCTAATTCTTTTATTTTGTCTAATATACTAAATTTGTCTTCTTTTATTTTTTCTAGATATCTTTGTTCAAAAATATAAATATATCTGTCTCTGTCTGGTTTTATTAATATTCCATTTGTTTCGTTTGTCCATTCATATATTACCTTGTCTATTTCTGCAATATATTGTGGTTTTTCTTCACTTTCTAACATTTGCATATTTTCTTCATAGTTGTCTATCATTATGATTCCAACACATGATTTTGAGTCATTATATTCTTTTTGTAGTTTTATATTTTCTGTTTCGTCTATAAAATATATTATTGCCATATATTCGTTTTTTTCATTTCTAGAATATTTTTTTGAATTTACAAATTTTCCTACCATTCTGTATTGTCTTTTATTTACTTGTATGTTTTTTAATATTGATTTGTCTGTTTTGTTTTTCTTGTTTTTTATTTCGTCTTTTAAATCATATATTAAGTCGTTTGTAAATGTGTTTATGTCTATGTCTTCAAATTCTGATGTAAATTTTGAACTTTTCCATACTACGTTTCCGTCTGTTTCTAATATTATTAGTGGAAATGGTGAGTTTATTAAGCTTGTTTTTGCTGCTGAGTCTACTGTTAGTGTTAGGTCTTTTAGCGTTTCTGATATTTCACTTTTCCTTTTGTTGTTTGCAAAATATGTGTATGCTAGTACTAATATATATAAGATTATTGATGGTGCTATTAGTATTTTGTTTTGCCAGCTTATTCCTAGTAATAGGATGAATATTATTACTAGATATATTTTTGTTCTTGATACTAAGTTATCAAATATTTTTTTGTTACTTGTTTGCATAAATTTCTCCTTTTACATATTCTATTTTACTTCGATTTTGGAGATTTGTCAATATTGATAAAAATACCAGTAAAGATAAAATTTACTGGTATGTGCAATACAGAATATAATATAACACATTTATCAAATATTTATAATAATGGTGTCATATATAACGGTAAATATAGCACACCATCTTCTTCTTTCAAATCTTTTGTATGAAGAATTATGCCTTGTGCAAGGTATTCTTTATATTTATTATTTAATTTATTTAATGAAGTAAATGTATATCTGTCACCTGATTTTACCTCAATAGGTACAATATTATGTTTAGATGTTATCAAATCTTTAGAAATCAAAAAATCAATTTCCATAGTTCCATCCACATTATTTCTTTCATTTCTAGAAAAGAAATATAATTTTCTTCCAGAACTTACTAACATCTGTGCAACAATATTTTCCATAAGCATACCTTCATTAAAAGAAAGTTTGTCAAATAATATTTTCTTATAGATTTGTTCATTCACAATACTTCTTTCATTAAATGTCATTGATAACAATAAACCTGTATCAGCCATATAACATTTTAATGCATTTGAGTCTATTCTTTGGCCTAGCCCAATATTAGGCTCAGTAGTATTATATGCAATATTTATCAGACATGCATCATTTAGCCAATAGAAAGCTCCTTCGTAATTTCTATATCTAGCATTTTCATCAAGAGAAGAAATATTAAATTTCTTTTCATGCTTTTGCAACTGAGATGGAATTGTATCAAATATTTGCTCAACTTTCAAATTTAAATCTTCTGCATATTTTCGTATATCTTCACGATACAAATTTAATATATTTCTTTTTATTTTATCTACTCTTTCAAAATCTCTTGTATTTGCATACATTTCTACCGCTTGTGGCATTCCACCAACTATCATATATTCTTTAAAATAGTCCATAGCTTTTCTATGTAGTGCTTGCCCCAATGGTTTTCTTTTCTTGTAGCATTCAGATATAAAATCCATAATGGTGTCATTTCCCATCGCCCATAAAAATTCTTCAAAATCGAATGGATACATTTTTATTTTTTCTTCTTCTGATGGTATTAATATATCTTTTACATTTTTCTTTATTGATATTAATGAGCCTGTTTCAATATAATCATATCTTCCATCTGCAACTAAATGTTTTATTGCCCCTCTTGCTCTTGGACATAATTGTATCTCATCAAATATGAATAGTGTTTCCCTTTCATATAATTTCTTCCCATAATATTCTGATAAGTAAGTAAATAAATAATCTAAATTGTCTAAATAATTGTCAAATAATTCCTTTACTTCATTTGGTGCTTTCGAAAAATCTATTAAAATGTATGATTTATAATTTTCTTTTGCAAATTCTTCTGCTATATAACTTTTTCCAACACGTCTTGCACCTTCTATTAATAATGCCGTTTTTCCCTTACTTTCATTTTTCCATTTTAGTATATTTTCATATATTTTTCTTTTCATAATTTTCACCTCTGTTCACTATATTTATTTTACCTATTTTCTATGCTTTTTATACTTTATATTTTCATTTTAGCACAAAATCAAAAATAATTCAAGGTACTTTTTGCACAAAATCAAGAATAATATTATGATTCATTTGCACAAAATCAAAGATAATATCATGCCCAATTTACACAAAATCAAAAATAACATTATTTTGATTTATAAAAATCTGAAATAATGTTATTTAACTTACACGATTATTATTCAAAAACAATTCCATCAATACAATTATCAAAGATAACTTGTTTGACTTCTATTTTGTAATATTATATTTTGTGCATCTTCATCTCTTATAGCAATAATTGTACCTCTAACAAGAAATGCTCTTGGGTCACCTGATGGGCTTATTAGTATCGGTTTTATATTAGTTCCTTTAACAAGTCCCATGTCTAGCAATCTTCTCTTTATCCCTTCATCACATTTTACTTTTTCTATTCTTCCATTTTGGTTTAAAGGTAATTGGCTTAATTTTTCTATCTTCATATGTGTTCCTCCATAATATAATCTTCTATTATATTATATTTTGTCGAAATATAAATGTTACATTTTATCTTTTATGCTCTCTTTCTAAATTTTCTGCATCAGAGTTCATCTCTTCTTTTACATTTTCTACAACTTGTTCTTTTGATATTTTTCCTTTATTTTCTTTTAATTCCCTTAATAATTTTTCCTTAACTTCGTTTTCTGTAAATACTTCTTTTATTTTTTCTTCACCATATTCATTTTCATAATTTAAAATATTTTGAACATAATAATCAATGTCAATATGCTCATGTGTTGCTGTATTTTCATCTCCA
Organism: uncultured Clostridia bacterium; assembly: GCA_934132805.1. Lineage (GTDB taxonomy): Bacteria > Bacillota > Clostridia > TANB77 > CAG-508 > CAG-269. The sequence continues at coordinate 21,624 of CAKPAB010000010.1, forward strand.
TCAAAGTCTTTTACATCATCTGGTTTGCAACCATGTTCTGTATGTTCTTCTATTTCATCTTGAACCATTTCTTTTTGGTAAATTCCTTTATTTCTATTCATTATTTCTCTTGTTTTTACGGGAATTACTTGTGTTTGTGATGTTTCTATTTGTATGCCAACATTTTCATTTTCTTCCATTGTCTTTTGATATAAAAACATATTAACATTACCCAACTCATTTTCACAACCAATACTCATTCCATTAGATTTTCTAGTATATACAGACATATCTTTATTGTCTCTCGTTGCTGTACTATTAGCTCTAATTTTTGTTTGCTCTCTTCCTGCAGTATTTCCAACAGTTTTATCCATTTCAAATTCATCATTTAAAACCTTCGCAGTTCCATCACTTTTTAGCCCAACTAATGAATATGTTGTGTTATTTCTCTTTTCACCTGGCGTAATACTATCTACATTTTCTGAATATACAACATATATGTTCTCATATCCTGGTAAATCTAATCTTTTACCCAAAGTTTCTTTACCATCAACTTTTTTATTTAAATCAACTTTTTGTATTCCATTTACTTTTATTTTATCTGTTTGTTTTTTTGATAATTTATTTTTTTGCTCTTTTTTATCAGTCGCATCTTTTTCTTTTTTTTCTTCAGAAAGTTTTTCTATTTCTTGCTTATCCATATCTTCTAATAGTTTTTCTACTTCCTCTTCTGAAACTTTTCTTCCTAGATGTGCTGTTAGTATTTCTGACATTTCTCTTGTTTGTAATTTATTCATAGAATTGTCTTTTATTTCTTTTTCTGATGTTTTTTCCAATAAGTTGTTTATTGCTTTTACTTTTTCTGGCTCTGATTGTGCAAATGTCTCTTTATACAAAATTTGGTTTTTACCAAGTGTTCCTCCTATGCATTTGTTTCCTAGATAATAATTTTTTTGCTCTGTTGTTCTTTCTTTTCCGCTTTTATCTATTTCTTTTATTTGTTCTTCTACTATGAATACATAGTCTGATATGTCTTTTTTATTTACTTTGTCTTGCCATGTTGCTTCTCCTGCTAACTTTATATCTTTGATTTCTATTTTTTTATTTTCTTTTTGTTCTTTTGCTATTTCATTTTCTATTGTGTCTCTAAAATCTTCTTCTATTTTTAGTATTACTATTTCTTTTTGATTCATGAGATACCTCCTAATATATTCATCTTTTTTCTTTGCATATGTATTATAACACATTTTCCAATTTTTTTCATTAGTTTTAAAAAAATACCAGTACAAAAACAAAAAATGCGCATACTTTTATATTTTCTTCTATATTTTTTAATTCATAGTTGAAAATATATAAAATACGCACATTTATATTGTTCGAATTTTTTTGGGTTGCACTAGAATTTCAAAGGTCCAAAAATGATGCGTGATTAATTCACACACCATATTATTTAATCTTTTATAAATATAAAAGAACTCTAAATCCATCATGAATATAACTATAATTTGTACTTGTGTTCTCACGGCTTCCAGCTACATAACCCTCATGCCCAAAAAGACCTCCTCTACGCGAACAAGGATATCCTTCTTCAGTAACAGTTTCTGTTGAGTATTCTCTTAAATTACTTGCCATATCATATACATTGCATTGTATATCTATTTTATTTACATCTCCCAAATTATTTGTTCCCATCAAAGCAACTTCATCATTCAAACTATTTTGTCTCGAATACATTAAATTTTTCCCACAGCTTTGTAAAAATACTATTGCTGTATCCCAAGCATAACTATTCATCAAGTCACTTGTATATAAATCACTATTATACATATTTTTTGATAAATCTGCAGCTTGTTTCTGTGTTACATAAAAATACACATTTTCATCGCCTCTTTCTGTTACTTGTGTCAATTCTATATCATTTGCCGTTCGCGTAATTGATGTTCTAGCCTCATATCTACCAATATAATATCCACCATTCGTAGAAACACTTTTCTTAAAATTCACTATGCTTTTTGCCACCACATTTCCTTTGCTTGATACCTCTAACTCTTGATACGCACCTGTTGCAAATGCTATACCTTCTTCACCTTGTGCTATTGGAATTCCATTGGGAAAAATATATCTATTTAAATTTATTCCTATTTCTGTTCCATCTAATTTTTTTATTGTTCCTACTGGTATCCATACAAACTGACTTCCATTAGTTGATGTCTTTGTTCCGTCTTCATTTACTGTTGCATCTTCAACCACTATTCCTTTATCTACTGTTTTTGCATTATCAGTCGTGTCATCTACTACAATTTTAAAACCTGCTGGAAGTATAAATATATTTCCCTTTTCGTCTTCAATTTTTACATTTTTTTTAGTACTTAAAACTTTGTTCATTTTATCATTTACTAACTTTACTTTAGTGTTTTCATCAAATGCTATTTCATATTCCTCCAAAGTTTTTTGTTCTTCATTTTCTGCCTCTTCTGTTTTTCTCTTTGCTTCTTCTGCCTTTTCAAATATACCCGTATTTGTCAATGCAGATATTGATATACCTGCCAATATCAATAATATAATAATAGTCAAAACTAGTGCCACCAATGTAATACCTTTATTTCCATCTTTTAACATAAACTTGTCCTCCTTTGTATTCTGTAAAATTTACATATATTAACATTTCAAACTCTTTTCATTACCCAGCTATAAATCTTACAAATACAACAATATTCTAAAACCAATATCTTTTCCTCCATAAGAAGTTTCATATATAACACGACTACTCGTTAGAATTTCAAGATTATTATATCCACCTCCTCGATAAATACAAGGTTTACTACTGTCACTAGATGTCTCTGTCGTCCATTCTCTAACATTGCTAGCCATATCATAAATATTACATTGAAAATCTTTTATATCTTGCATATTTGTACCTGCAGTTGCTAGTGTATCTATATTCAAACTAGTTTGTTGTGAATATTTTGAATTATCTCCGCAATTTTGCAAAAATACTATTGATGTATCCCAAGCATAACTATTCATTAAATCACTTGTAAATGAATATTTACTATCATACATATCTCTTGCCTGGTTTGCAGCATCCGGTTGCGTAATATTATTCCATACATTATCTGTTCCTATTTCTGTTATTTCTCCATTTGTATTTCTTCTTGCTTCATATCTTCCAATATAAAAACCTTTATTTTTCACTACACTTGTTTTAAATTTTGAAATATCTTTTGCTATTACATTTCCATATTCTTTTAAACTCTCTTTATTACTCTCATCTTCTTCGATATATAAACCAGAATACTCTTTTGTTTTTCCCTCTCTGTCAAAAGCATATCTATTAAAATTAATTTCCGTTTTTGTTCCATCTAATTTTGTCACTGTTCCTACTGGTATCCATACAAACTGACTTCCATTAGTTGATGTCTTTGTTCCGTCTTCATTTACTGTTGCATCTTCAACCACTATTCCTTTATCTACTGTTTTTGCATTATCAGTCGTGTCATCTACTACAATTTTAAAACCTGCTGGAAGTATAAATATATTTCCCTTTTCGTCTTCAATTTTTACATTTTTTTTAGTACTTAAAACTTTGTTCATTTTATCATTTACTAACTTTACTTTAGTGTTTTCATCAAATGCTATTTCATATTCCTCCAAAGTTTTTTGTTCTTCATTTTCTGCCTCTTCTGTTTTTCTCTTTGCTTCTTCTGCCTTTTCAAATATACCCGTATTTGTCAATGCAGATATTGATATACCTGCCAATATCAATAATATAATAATAGTCAAAACTAGTGCCACCAATGTAATACCTTTATTTCCATCTTTTAACATAAACTTGTCCTCCTTTGTATTCTACAACATTCCCAAATATTAACATTTAAAACATTTTTATCTATCTATATTCCGTTATTATACGAAAATAACTCATTAACACTACTATAAATTATAAAGCACAGTATGATTAAAAGTCAATATATTTCAAAAATTTTGTCGTATTTAAATAGATATTTATCAATTATAAATGCCTTCCCAAAAATGATATAACATAATATATTATAATAGAAAAGAGGGAAAAACATGGAAAAAACAAATATTAACAAACACATTGGAAATAAATTCCAAGAATACAGACTAAAAAACAAGCTAACACAGAATCAAGTTGCTGAATTAACTGGTTTAGAGCCAAGACATATCAGCCAAATTGAAAGAGGCCTTTCTAAAGGTAGCATTGACACACTTTTAAAACTATGTAATGCATACCAAATTACTCCTGATATTATATTATACGATTTATTAGATGAAAATTTAAAAAATAACGTAACTATATATGAAGAAAATTTCAAAAAATTAAGTCAAAGAGATAAAGAAAGCATATTGCATTTTATTGATTATTTTCTTACAAAATAAAAACTTATAAAATTTATAAGTTTTTTAAATTGTCACCATATTTAACTCCTAATGAATATGATAATGCTAAATAATATTCTTGAGTTTCATACACCAATTGCATTACTTCATTAAATTTTTCTTTTTGCTTGTCATCTAAAATGAGCTCTAATTCATCAATTACGTCATATAATCTTTTATATTTTTTACTAAAATTTTCATATTTTTTTAATTTTTCCATTTTATCATTTATTAAATTTGTGATTAATTTATAATCACCATTTTCAAAAAAATCTTCTTTACTTATCATTTTATTACCACCTTTACAATTTATTATCTATTTTTTTGCTCACATATCTTGTAACTATTATACCTTATAATTATATTTTTATACATTTTTTGGTATTGACACATATGCTAATATATACTAAAATAAATATAGTATTAACTTAAATTTATTATGAACAAAGGAGCCTTGATGGAACATTTATTAGATAGAATTTATAATGATACATATTTTATAAATTTAATACAAGATATAATACAAAACGAAACAGTTCAAAAAATGAAAAATTACAAACAACACTATAATACTACTTGTTTTGACCATTGTCTAACTGCTTCTTATTACTGTTATAAAATATGCAAAAAACTTGGTCTAGACTACACTTCTTGTAGTAGAGCTGCTATGTTGCATGATTTGTTTTTATATGATTGGCGTAAACGAGAAAATGGTCGAAAGGGATTACATGCTTTTACTCATCCTAAAACTGCTTATAATAATGCTTCTAAATTATTTAACCTAAATAATAAAGAGGCTGATGTTATTTTAAAGCATATGTGGCCTGTAACATTTTTTTCTTTTCCTAAATATGCAGAAAGTTTTATTTTGACTTTAGTTGATAAATATTGTGCATTATCTGAATCTTATGAAGATATATATAATAGTTTCTGCCAGAAAAAGGCTTTTAGATATGCTTATGTATTTTTATGTTTGTTGTTTATTAGAGTTTAAAAAACAAAAATAAGTGAGACATTTTATTATTATTTTGTCCCACTTATTCCCCATTATTCTGCTTTATTTTCTGCTGTTTCTGCAACTGGAGTTTCAACAACTTCTTCTTTAACTTCTTCAGCAGCTGGCTCTTCTACTAAATCTTCTTTAATAGTAATTTCTCTATTTTCGATTCTAGCTCCAACCATTTCTTTAGTTTTAGCAGCTTTTCCTACTCTATCTCTTAAATAGAATAATCTAGCACGTCTTGCTTTACCTACTCTAACTAATTCAACTTTTTCAACTAATGGTGAATGGATTAAGAATGTTTTTTCTACACCAACACCGTAAGATGTTTTTCTTACTGTAAATGTTTGGTTAACTCCTCCACCTTGAACTTTGATTATAATTCCTTCGAAAACTTGGATTCTTTCTTTGTTTCCTTCTTTAATTCTAACATGTACTTTTACTGTGTTACCAACTTTTAATTCTGGTATTTTATTCTTAAGTTGTTCGTGTTCTATTGATTTAATAATATCCATTTTAGAATTTCCTCCTTTTTCTTATTTTTTGAGCGGTGCCTACTTGGTTTGGCACGTCATTTCTATTTTTTCTAAAATTCTCTTATCTTCATCAGATAACTCAACCTTTTCCAAAAGGTCTGGCCTTTTTTCCAAAGTTTTTTTCAAGCTTTGCTCTCTTCTCCATTTGTCTATCATTTGATGGTTTCCTGAGCGTAATACTTCTGGCACTTGTTGTCCTTCAAAAATTTCTGGTCTTGTATATTGTGGATATTCTAAGAGTCCTTGTGAAAATGATTCTTCTGTTGTTGAGCCATCTTTCAAAACTCCTTCTACATATCTACTTACAGAATCGATTAATACCATTGCTGGTAATTCTCCTCCTGTTAATACATAATCACCTATTGAAATTTCTTCATCAACTATGTTGTCCAGTACTCTCTGGTCTATTCCCTCATAATGACCACATAGAAGAATTAAGTGTTCTTGTTTTGATAGTTCCTCTACTTTTTGTTGGTCTAATTTTCTACCTTGTGGCGACATATAGATAACTCTTGCTTTTTCAGATTTTTCATTGTTTGTGATAACAGATTTATATGCATCATAAACAACATCTGGCTGAATTACCATTCCTGCCCCACCACCATATGGAGTATCATCAACCTTTTTGTGTTTATTTTTTGAAAAGTCCCTAATATTTATTAAATTAACATTTATTAGTCCTTTTTCTTTTGCTCTTCCAATTATGCTTTCATTTAAAATATTAAACATTTCTGGAAAAAGTGTTAAAACATCAAATTGCATTTATCCTATACCCCCATTATAGTGCCTCTAATTTAAAAAAATTGTTTTTTTCAAATTAAACCTTTAAGTAGATGTGCAACTATTTTTCTTTCTTCTAAATTAATTTCTTTAATTACATCAGATATCGCAGGCAATAATAATTGTTTTCCAAGTTTGTCTTTTACAACATATATGTCACAACTTCCACTATTAAAAACATCATCCAATTTTCCAAGTAATTTACCTTCATCAGAATAAACTTCTAATCCAATTAAATCAACAATATAATATGTACCTTCTTCAAGCTCAGGCTCATCTTGTCTATTAACTTTCAAATATGAATTACGCAATAATTCTGCATCTTCAACTTTGTCTATTCCTTTGAATTTAATCAATACCATATCTTTATGATATTTTACTTCTTCAATTTCATATTGCTTTTTAGCTTTGTTTGATTCAACATATACTTTTTCTAAGTTGTCAAATCTCTTAATATCATCTGTAAAAGGTTTGACCTTAACCATACCTTTTATTCCAAATGTATTAACTATTTGGCCTATTTCTAAAAATTCTTGCATTCTAATTATTTCCTTTTTTTAATCAATAAACTCTACAGAAACTTTTTTATGTTCTCTAGCCCCAACTGATTTTGCAACAGTTCTTATAGATTTTGCAAGTCTTCCTTGTTTACCAATTACTCTACCCATATCTTCATTTGCAACTTTAACTTCAAATACTACAGATTTTTCATCTTGTTTTTCAGTTATTTCAACTGCATCTTTGTTATCAACAAGATTTAAAATTATAGTTTCAATAATTTCTTTCATAGCTTAATATCCTTTCACTACGTTTCAATTTATCATTGCATCAAATTCTAATAACAATAACAAAATTATTTTGCTGCATTTTCAATTAATTTTTTAACAGTGTCTGTTGGTTTTGCACCATTTTTAATCCATTGTGCAACTTTTTCTTGATCTAAAACTATTGTAGATGGTTCTGTCATTGGGTTATATGTTCCTATTTTTTCGATTATTTTACCATCTCTTGGAGATTTAGAATCAGCAACTACTATGTGATAGAAAGGAGCTTTTTTCTTTCCTTCTCTTTGTAATCTAATTTTTACCATTTTAATTTCACCTCCCGGGATTTTGAGGGACGTTCCTTAAAATCCCCTTTTGAAGGGATTAAGGGACAGTCCTCTGATTTTTATATTTAAAAATTTAATAACTATATTTTAAAATTTTTCAAAGCATTTTCATCAATACCATTCATAAATTTCTTCATTCCGCCCTTGTTTTTCATTTGTTTCATCATTTTTTGTGTCATTTCATAAGATTTAATGAATTTATTTATGTCTTGTACCGTTGTTCCACTACCCTTTGCAATTCTAATTCTTCTACTTGCATTTAAAAGTTTTGTATTTCTTTTTTCTTGTGGAGTCATGGAACAAATAATTGCTTCTATTTTACCAAATTCCTTGTCATCAACTTTAATATCCTTAAATTGATTCATACCTGGAATTAGTTTCAATAATGATGAAAAAGATCCCATTTTTTTCATTTGTCTAATTTGAGCTAAATAGTCATCTAAATCTAATTCACTCTTTCTCATCTTCTTTTCTAATTTTTCGGCTTCTTCTAAATCAAAAGCCTCTTCTGCTTTTTCTATAACCGCTAAAATGTCACCCATTCCTAAAATTCTTGAAGCCATTCTATCTGGATGAAAAACTTCTATATCACTCATTTTCTCACCAGTTGCAGCAAATTTTATAGGTCTGCCAGTAACTTTTTTAACTGAAAGTGCCGCACCACCACGGGTATCACCATCTAACTTTGTTAAAACAATTCCATCTATTCCAACTTTTTCATTAAATGTTTCTGCAACATTTACAGCCTCTTGACCAGTCATAGAATCTACAACTAACAATATTTCATGTGGTTTTACACTCTTTTTAACATTTTGTAATTCCTCCATCAACTGCTCGTCTATTTGTAAACGTCCGGCCGTATCTAGAATAATTACATCATTCAATTTTGACATTGCTACATTTATTGCTTGTTTTGCAATATGTACAACATCTTTTGATTGTTCATTTGCATATACAGGAATGTTTAATTGCGCCCCAACAACTTGTAATTGTTTGATAGCTGCTGGTCTATAAACATCACACGCTACTAATAATGGCTTTTTACCTTGCTTTCTAAATAAGTTTGCAAGTTTTCCAGATGTTGTTGTTTTTCCTGAACCTTGAAGTCCTACCATCATTATTATTGTTGGTGGATTTGGTGAAAAATTGACTTTGCTTTCCGTTCCACCCAAAAGTTCAACTAACTCATCCTTAACTATTTTTACAACTTGTTGTCCTGGAGTTAGCGATTTTAAAACATCTTGCCCTAAGGCCTTTTCTTGAATATTTGCTATAAATTCTTTTACAATTTTATAGTTTACATCCGCTTCTAATAATGCAAGCTTAACTTCTCTTAGCATTTCTTTTAAGTCTGAATCTGTAATTCTCGCTTTTCCTTTAAATTTTCTTGTTATTTCTTGCAATCTAGAAGATAGTCCTTCAAAAGCCATAAATTTTCCATCCCTTTCTAGTTCTAATTAATTTGAAAAATTTTCATTATTTGGTTAGGTTTCACACCAAATCATAATTATTTTTCAAACTATACTAAACAATTCAATTCTTTTTTAACAGTTTCCAAGATTTGAGCAACTTGTTTATCTGATGATGTTTTTTCTATTTTTGTTAATTCTGATAGTACGTGCTCTATTGTTTTTTCTTGATTCGACATCCTTTTCATAAATAACAACTTCTCTTCGTATTCGAAAAGCTTTTTCTCCCCTTTCTTTATTATGTCTCTAACAGCTTGCCTTGTTATTTGGTTGTTTTCTGCTATTTCTGATAGTGACAAGTCGTTATTGTAGTAGTCATTTAAGAATTCAAATTGTTTTTGGGTTAACAATTTTCCATATAAATCACACAATATACTTATTTTTACGTTTTTTTCCATAATAACTACCCTCTTTTTTGTAATGCTATTATACTTTACACCATTTTTGTGCATTTGTCAAGGGTTTTACGCAATTTTTTTGCTGTCAATAGGGACGCCCCTTTTTGACAGATATTAGCACACTTGTCAAAAAAGGGCGTCCCTATTGACAAATTTTTCTTTTTTGTACTCTATAAGTAATTTTTGCAACAAAACTACTAGGCACAAAATGACTAAAGAAAATTCCCAACTTTACATCCAAACCAGGTACAATATAAAATTTACCATTAAGCAGTTTCTGTATTGCAAATTTAGCAACACTATAACTATTAGCCTCTCTCATATGAAATTTTACATTTGCAACATTATTAAAATTAGTATTTACTGGACCTGGACATAAAATGCTAATTTGAACATTTGATTTTTCTTTTTTTAATTCTTCTCTAATAGATTCTGAAAGTCTTACTACATATGCCTTTGTTGAATAATATGTGGCCATTAATGGTCCTGGCATAAAACCTGCGATTGATGCAACATTTAAAATTTTACCACTATTTTTTGCTTTCATATCAACTAAGTATAATTTTGTTAAAATATGGTATGCCACAATATTTGTTTTTATCATTGTCAATTCTTTGTTCAAATCTGTATGTGTGAAGTTTCCACAGTCTCCAAAGCCTGCATTATTGATTAAGATATCCACATCTTTTTCACTTTTGTGCAAATCTATACAATTTTGTTCTATTGATAAGTCCATTGATATTACTCGAACTTTTATATTGTTTTCTTTTTTTAATTCTTCTGCTAATTCTTTTAATTTTTGTTCATCTCTTGCAACTAATATTAAATTGTATCCTTTTTTGGCTAACACTTTTGCCATATCTCTTCCTATTCCAGAAGATGCTCCTGTTATTAATGCTTTCATAAATTTCCCTCCATTTTTTTATGATATTGTATCAAAAATACTTTTTTTAAACAATTAATTTAATTAAATTTCTTATATTTTCTTGTATTATGTCAATAGTGTCAAAAGGGACGCCCCTTCTTGACAAGTACTAGCAATACACTTGTCAAAAAAGGGCGTCCCTTTTGACAACCTATTTTTTACTAAATTTATTCAAAACAATACCAACTTTATGCACAATTTCAGTAGACTTTTTATTAGCAATATCCTTACCAAAAGCCTTACCACTAACAGTCAAAGCTGAAACTAAAGCACTCAAAACAAACTGAATATTAAATGGCAAATTCATTTGAGTTGAAATTTTTATAGAAATCAAGGCACTTATAGATCCACTCAATACACCACATATGTCACCAATAACATCTGCACAAATATTTGCAACTTTGGGTGCGTTTTTTATCAATTTTATTGAGTCTTTTGATCCTTTTACTTTTTTTGTTGCTTTTGCATGAAATTCTTCTTCATTAGCAACTGTTACTGCTACACCTATAATATCAAAAAATATTCCTAAGAATACTACTAGCACCAATATTAAAAGTGCAGGTATTAAGCTTAAATTTGATACTCCATTTGTTGATACATATGCAAATAGCATTGATAATATAAATGTCATTATAAAAGATTGTATAACCCATTTCATATTCGAGTGTTCCTTTTTATTTTCTTGATTTTTTTTCATTAATTAATCTTCCCTTTCCTAATTATTATAGAACAAAAGCGGACATTAATAACATTATTACTTATTTAAGACATTTTTAAGTCCGCGTCTTTGTTCGTGCGCGAAAATTTATGAAATAAATTTTCTGTGCAATGTAGTTTTATATATTAGGACAAGCACTATGGCTTGCCAATAATTTCTAAATTAAAATATAGATGGTAAAAATCTAAGTAAATTTTACGGTTTAGGTCTGGTTGAATTTCTCTACTTCCCGCTTAGCATTACTGCTAGAGCCGTTTCCGTTTAAGGGAACCAGCCAAATAAATTTAGCCACCAGATCGCCACTTAAATCCGTACCTTAATCCCCAGATTTTCAAGCTTTTGATAAAGCAAAC
>CAKPAB010000011.1 GCA_934132805.1 uncultured Clostridia bacterium
ATTCTTATGTTGTGTAATGCAGCCGAAAGAATTATCAAAGCATATACATATATACAGTTTTCCCGTGAGCATTCCTCTGTTTTTTATTTAAGATTTTCTATTTTTCACTTCAATCAATCGATCCAATATAAAATATATACCTATAAAGCTCCCCTGCACTATAAACCCAAATTACTATCTATAAATTGTAACAATATTTAAAACCTTTTTACAATTTCTTTTGCTGTTATTCCAAAATATTCCATTAACTCTGTCGCTTTACCAGATTTACCAAACATATCATTAATACCCAAGCGTATCAACTTTGAAGGATATTCATCTGTCAAAACCTCAGCAATTGCAGAACCCAGACCACCAATAACATTATGATCTTCTATAGAAATTAATTTTCCAGTCTCTTTAGCACATTTTACAATCATTTCTTTATCAATTGGCTTAATTGTATGAACATCCACTACTCTAACATCTACTCCATTTTCTTTCAACATTTCTTGTGCTTTTATTGCCTCACTAACCGTCACTCCAGTAGCAAAAATTGTAGCATCTGTACCATTTCCAATTTGAACAGCTTTTCCAATCTCAAAACTTTGCTCTTCATTATAAATTGCAGGGGTTGCTAATCTTGATAAACGCAAATATACCGGTCCATCTATTTTGTTTATCTCTTTTACTGCCCATTTTGTTTGCAAATCATCAGAAGTACTAATAACAGTCATATTAGGTAAGGTCCTCATCAATGAAATATCTTCTATCATTTGATGTGTTGCTCCATCTTCTCCAACAGTCACTCCAGCATGTGTTGCACATATTTTCACATTCAAATTAGGATAACATACACTATTTCTAATTTGATCATACGCTCTTCCTGCTGCAAACACTGCAAATGTACTTGCATATGGTATTTTTCCACAAGTTGCCATTCCTGCAGCTGTTGATATCATATTTTGTTCAGCAATTCCCATATCAAAAAATCTATTTGGAAATTCTTTTGCAAATAAACTTGTTTTCGTAGCATTTGACAAATCAGCATCAAAAACTACTATTTTTTCATTTTCTTTTCCCAACTCTAATAAAGCTTCTCCATAACTTTGTCTTGTGGCCTTTTTTAAATTCTTATCCATAATATTATCATTCTCCTTTTCATTACTTTTTATTGACATGCTCCTATCATTCCTGCATCATTTCCTAGTGCTGCAGGCACTATAATTAATTCTATCCTACTATTAAATAAATATTTCTTTTTTTGAATATTGTTTTTCAATTTTTCTAAAAGCACATCTGCAAAATAAACAAAGCTACCACCTATGCTTATTGCTTCTGGCTCGAAAATATTTATCAAATTTGAAATTCCTATGCTTAAATATTCTATATATTCCTCCACAATTTTATTTATAACATCATTATCTGTATTTTTTCTTATCATATCAAGAAGTTCTTGACCTCTTGTATTCTCGTCCAACCCCAAAGCTGTACGCAAATTTGTTTTAAGTGCTTTCATAGATGCATATTTTTCAAAACATCCATTTTTACCACAATTACATTTTATACCATCTTTTTGAATTACCATATGTCCAAATTCACATCCTGATACATCTCCTGTGTCTAGCAATTCATTATTTATTATAACAGCACCTCCAATGCCTGTGCCTAATGTTAAAAATATACTTCTTCTATATTCTTTTAATGCTCCTATTTTATTTTCTGCAATTGCTGCACTTTTGGCATCATTTCTTATTTTTATAGGAATATTTATTTCTTTTTGGATGTTTTCTACAATATTATAATTTTTCACTCCCAGATTTACAGATTTAACTATTTCTGTTCCTTTTATTGTACCTGGTACTGATATTCCTATTTCTTTTATTTTATATTTTTCTGATAGTTCTTTTACATTTTTTATTATATAATTTTCAATAGCTGTCTTTATATCTTTTTTGTCTTTTGATAATAATCTTTTTTCTGTTTTTTCTACAATATACCCCCTGTCATCAATTACTCCTATTGCTATATGACTTCCACCTATATCTATCCCAATTTTCACTTTGACCAACATCCTTTCCTTCTTTGTTCGCACGCGAAATTTGCTTTATGCAAATTTCTGTGCAAAGTATTTATATTATAGGAAGTTCAGAAAACCTTCCTATAATATAAAAACGATTCTTTGATATAAATATCCCAAAGAATCGTCATTTTTATATTATAGTATACAACTTTATACTCCAGCTGCAGAGAATAAGAATCCTCCCATATAAACCTCGATACATGGTGCAAGTACAACTATTACAAAGAAAATTAATACAACACCAACTATCATATATGTAACCTCTGGTAATACCTTAATAATTTTTTGAATAATATTATCAATATCTATTTCCATATATTCAACCAATTTTTCCATCATCTCTGCCAAATCTGTTTGCATACCTATTTTCAACATTTCTGTAATCATAGGTTTTGGTAAACCTGATTTTTCAAATGGCTCTATCCAAGATTCACCAATAATTATATTATTTAATGAAGTTTCTATTATAGACAACATTACATAATTTTGAACAACGTTTTTACTTACATCCAAAGCATCTTGAATTCTCATACCATTATTCAAATTTAACAACATAGCTTTCATCAGTCTAGAAAAATCTAAGGCAAATATCAACTGTCCAAATATTGGCATTTTATATTTAAAGTAGTCAAAATTATATTTTCCTTTTGGTGTATTAATATAAAATATAATTGCCGCCACTATTGCCACTACTATAAATGTTGGTACATACCAATATTTAATTAAGCCATTTAATACCCCTTGAAACCACAATGTTGCAGCAGGTAAAGTATCTGTTGATCCCATTTCATCATATACATTTTGTATTGCTGGTATTGCTACTAATGTTCCTACAAATAACATTACTAATAAAAATACAAATTGAACTATATTAGGTATTAAAATATTTTTTAACTTTCTAGTCAATGCTGCTGTAGAGTCTAAATAAGTTACAGCTTGTTCTAGTGAATTTGAAAGTGATCCAGATAATTCTCCAACTTTTATCATATTTATATAAATATAAGGGAAAATATCTGAGTAATATTCCATTGTTGTATACATATTTTCACCAGCTTCTACACCTGCTAGTATGTCTTCTAGCACTCCTTTAAATGTTATATTTTCTGTACTATCTATTATTGTTCTCAATGCATGTATATTATTAAAATTTGCTTTTTTTAATAAATAAAAATTTTGTGTAAATACAACTAAATCCCTTTGTGTGACTTTTTCTGTTTTTGATAAATACATATTTATCTTTTCTTTTACAGTTAATTCTTTTTGATTTCTAATTCTTGTTGTATTTACATTAGTCATTATTTCTTCTATATCTTTAATATTTTTCTTTTTTGTCTTTTTTCTTTTTGAAGAATATGCAACTTGTTCAACAGAAATTGGTAACATGTCATTTTCTTTTAATGATCTAATTAAATTTTGTTTACTTCCTGCTTCTACTCTATTTCTTACCACTAGTCCTGTACTAGTTGCAGCTTTATATATATATGTAGGCATTTATTTTTTCACCCCCGTCTTTATTGTCTATTTGTATCTCTTCTAATTTTCATTTGCATAATTGTTCTATTAAGAATTTCTATATTTTTTTCTTCTATTTGTGCTTTTGCTTGGTCTAATGTTATTTTATCTTCTACAAAAAGTTTTGCAATTGAATTTATCAAACCTATGCTTCCTTTATCTGAACTTTGTATTGCATCTTCTATTTCAGATACACTTATTTTATCTTTTCTAATAATTCCGGCAACAATATTATCTACAACCATTACTTCTGGTACTAAAACTAAATTTCCATCTCTTCCTGGCAATAGTCTTTGTGATACAACCAATTTTAATAATGATGATAATAAATATTTTATGCTTGCTTGGTCTCTAACTTCATAGAAGTTTATCATTCTGTCTATTGTTTCTGCACAAGATTTTGTATGAAGTGTTCCTATAACTAAGTGCCCTGATTCTGCCATTTCTATTGCTGCTTCCATTGTAACTTTGTCCCTAATCTCTCCTATTACTAATATATCACAGTCTTCTCTTAGTGAGTTCTTAACACCATCACTAAATGTTAATGAGTCTCTACCTTTTCCAACTTCTTTTTGTACAATTAATGATTTTTTAGAATGATGTTTATATTCTACTGGGTTTTCTAATGTTAATATTTTTTTATTTTGTGTTTCATTTATTTCATTTATTAATGCATTTAGTGTTGTACTTTTACCTGAGTTTGTTTTTCCTGTTACTAATATTAGTCCTTGTGGTTGATATGTCATTCTTCTTATTATATCTGGTAATCCTAATGATTCATATGGTGGTAATGTATTTTTTATAAGTCTTAATGTACACAATGGAATATCATCTGATAAAGATATGTTTACCCTTAAACGTATTCCTTTGTATTCATATGATGTATCCAGTTTTCTTGTTGTATTAAATACATCATCTTTATCTACATTTCCTCTAACTAAATAATCATACATTTGGTTCATGTCGTCAGAAGTTAAAACTTCCATTTCATCTATTGCTTTTAATTGTCTTGAAATTCTAAGCATTGGTTTATTACCCTCTATTAAATGCACATCAGATGCATCTTGTTCTATTGCTATATCTAAAATTTTGTCCATGTTTATCATAGCAAATTCTCCTCTCTTTTGTTTAATATAATATTAATTGTCTATTTAGTTCTTCTAGTGTTGTATCACCATTTAAAATTTTTGAAATTCCATCTATAACAAGTGGTTTGTAGTTTTGTTCTAATGCTTTATCTCTTATTTCTATTGTTGATGCTCCTTTTACTATTAATTCCTTAATCTCATCAGATACATCTAATGACTCAAATATTCCTATTCTTCCATAATAACCTATATTATTACATTTTGGGCATCCTACTGCTTCATATGTTGTTTTATTAGTAAAATCTATCTTTTGTCCATATTTTTCTGCTATTTTTGTCATTATTTCTTTTTCTTCTGAGGTATATTCTCTTTCTTTTCTACAATTTGGACATATTCTTCTTACTAGTCTTTGTGATACTGTTGTAGCAAGTGTACTTGCTATATCATAATCTGATAGACCCATTTTTCTTAATCTATTTACTACTTCTATTGCATCTATTGTATGTATTGTTGATAATACATAGTGTCCTGTTTGTCCAGCTTGTATTGCTATTTCTGCAGTTTCTTGGTCACGAATTTCTCCTAATAGTATAATATCTGGGTCTTGTCTTAAAACTGTTCTTAATGCTCCAGAAAATGTTGATTTATTTCCTATTTCTATTTGATTTAGTCCATTTATTCTAATTTCAACTGGGTCTTCTATTGTTGTTATATTTATTTCTGGTGAGTTCAAATAATCAACTATACTATATAAAGTTGTTGTTTTTCCGGCTCCAGTTGGTGCTGCAATTATTACCATACTGTTTTTCTTGTTAAAGCTTTTCTTAAATTGTTCTTCTGTTCCTGGATATCCCAATTCAAAAATGTTTCTAATATCTACATCTTTTTTTAGTAATCTCAAGACGAATTTTTCACCATATACATTTGGTTGTGAAGATACACGTATATTATAATCATCATATAACAAAATTCTACCATCTTGTGCTTCTTGTTTTTCTTGATGCATATTTGATATTGCTTTTAATCTGCCTATAACCTGTGATTGCTTTTCTTTGGAAATTTTTGCTGCTGTAAACAATTCACCATCTATTCTGTATCTTACTCTTATTTCATTTGCTAATGGCTCTATATGTATGTCACTTGCTCTTTTTTGCATTCCTGCCCTTATTATATTGTCTATTAATTCTATCATTGTTGTTGATGAAGATGCTGTAACATCTGTAATATCTGCACTTGCTGCTTCTCCTTCTAATGATGATAATATTCTATCTATATCATTTTCAAATGTTATATATTTCTCCATAACAAGACCTTTATTTAATAATAACATTCTTACAGAATCTGTTTTATCATTTACAATTTTATCTGTAAAACATACTTTGATTCTGCCACTTGTTACTTCAAAAGGTATACATTTATTTTTTTTGCAAACGTCTATAGATAAATATTCTGTTGGTCTTATTTTTAATGTAGTTGATGTTAATACTACACCTTTTTCTCCTAAAATATCAGCTATATTTTGTATTAATATCTCAGAATCACATGCATTTAGTATATGTAAAATATCTCCTAATTTTATATTAGGATGGTTTCTTTGGTATTCTAATGCTTTTTCAATGTCATTTTCTGTTACAATACCTCTTTTTACTAATTCTACACCTATTGGCATTCTTCTTTTTAATTCCATAACAAATTCATCCTTTCTTATGTATTTTTCTATTGTAGTTTATATGTTACTGCATCATCACCTGATAAATTCATAGAGTTTGTTTTAAAATTCAGTTTAATTTCTTTTGTCAAGCTATTATATGTAAAATCACAATCTATAATATCTTCACATATTTTTACTTTATTTTTATATATTGAATTGCTTTCTCCCATATATGTATATTGATTTCCACTAGAGAACACAATATAACTTACTTTGTTTAAATTTTCTCCTGTTGTTTTACATTCTACAACAGTATTACCCTTTATATTTATTTCGTCTGAAAACAGACTTGAGAATTTTGTGTATTGTATTGTGGTACTGTTCATATTTTTTATGTCTATATTTTTAGAAAAATATGCAGTTAATGTTGATATTACAGCAACTATTACTAACATACCTATTACATAAATAATTAGAGAAGTTAATGTTATTCCTTTATTACTTTTCATTTTTAATTTCATTCCTTTCTAAAGGCACAAACAAAATTGGAATTGTAATTATTTTTCAACCTTTTCTAAAAATTATTATTTTGCAATATATGTTGAAATGCTAACATTTTCTTCTTTATTTCCAACTTTATAAGAAATATCTGTCGTTACTTCTTTTACTATATTTTTTTGTTTTGTGCTGTCATTTACAATCAAAATGTAATCTTTTATAGTAACAGTTTTATGATAACCTGTAAATTCTGAATCACTATAAATATCTTCATCTTTTATTGTTTCTTCACTACTTATGCCCTTTCCATCATAATCACTTACATATCCTTTTGCTTTTAATTTCTCAGTTTCTTGTACAGCATATGAAGTCGCAATAGATTTTCTTTCCATGCTTTTAGAATTTAAATTTATATTTGCTATAAGATTAGCAATTGTAGCTATAAATATTGTTATTACAACTAATGATATTGCAATATCTACTCCTGTTAGTCCTTTTTCTTCTTTTATTGACATTTTTTATTTGTATGGTATTTGTCCCACACTTCCTCCTTTAAACAAATTTATAATAAGCTAATATTGATATAAAATAAATAATGTTAGTTATTGATAAATATAGTCCTATTCGCATCTTTCCGTTATATTGTTCTGTTGTTTTTGTGTTTTTTGATTTTCTTTCTCTTTTTATTAATAATGTTAAAGCTATTAGTAATAATGTTGTTATAATTGCTCCTATTGTTGCATATTCTCCTGTAAATACTGCCATTATCATTATAACCATTAATACTGAATATGTATAACTATTTTTTGCATTTTTCTTTAAATTTATTGTGTCTAATAATAATAGTATTAGGAATAATGTTAAATACATAACATATCTATATATACTAGTTTTTTCTATTATGTATAGATATACTATATACATAATTGAAATTATTACACCATACATTAATACTGGTTTATTTATTGTTCTATATTCTTTGTCTATTCCTGCCATTAATATTATAAATGTAAAATATAAAACAAAAAATACATATTCCATTACTTTTATTTTTTCTATGTTAAAAACACTTAGCCCCATTAAATATGCAATTCCTATAAAAAATAGTCCTGATATTGTCTCTAATATCAAATATCTTGGTCTTATTTTTTCTTTGCAATATCTACATTTTCCACCTAAAAATATATAACTAAATATTGGTATTAGGTCTAATATATTTAATTTGTGATTACATTTTGGGCAATATGAATGTGTATGTGTTATATCTTGTCCTTTTGGTATTCTATGTACTGCTAGTGTATAAAAGCTTCCAAAAGTTATTCCAATCATAAATATTATAATATAAAAAAATATTTCCATTTTAGTTTCTTTCCTTTTCAATGACACAAGTTTTTTCTTTTTTATAAAAGGCATATACATATTTATATGCATATGCCTTTATTTAGTTAATTTAAAACTATTTAATATCTTTTAATGCGTTGTTCATAGCTTCTTCGTATTCATTTAATTGGTTTGCATCATTTTTAGCTGCTTCTGCAGATTTATTTTTAGCATCTTGTGCTTTTCCAAATAAACCTGTGTTTGATAAAGAAGCTATTGATATACCAGCTAAAATTAATAATATAATTATTGTTATTACTAAAGCTACTAATGTAATACCATTTTGTCTTTTCATGTAAATTTCCCTCCTTTTTCTTTTGATATAATATATATATACTATATTTATAAAAATAAATATAATGTTAATAACTAATTTTATTTTGTTCCCTTATCTGGAAGATATCCTGTATTTGTAGTTGTGTTTGTTGTACTACTATTTGAATTTGTTGTTCCTGTAGTTGAATTATTTGAATTTTCTGAACTGTTTGAACTACTTGAGCTATTTCCTGTTGTAGTATTTCCAGTTGTTTCACCAGAGCTTTGTGTTACTGATGAAAATGGGTTTTTCTTCCCTGGAACATATTCTTGTATTTTTTTGTAATTACTCAAATCTGTTGAATCAATTTGATATGTTACAACTACTTCTGATGTGTCAACATTTTCGTCTGTTTGTAATTCTGTTTTTACATTTTCAGGAGTAGTATATGCTACTGTTTCTGGTATTATTTTATTTGTAGGTATGTATTGATAAAGTGCTACACCTAATATTAAAATTATTGCTAATGTCAATAATAATATTATTATAATTTCCCTTACAACTGTAATCGCAGCATTGTTTTTTGTTTTTTTAGTTTTAATTTTTTCCTTTGCCACTTTTTCTACTCCCTTCTTACTTATTCGTTTGTATTATTTGCACTTTTTGCTTCATTTGATGCACTATTTGTACTAGAATTTGTATTTCCATCATTTGTATTATTTGAAGATGTACTATTTGTAGAATTTGATGTTCCTGTTGTATCAACTTGTGTTGTTCCTGATGTTGATGGAGATGTTGTTGAAGAAGATACTCCTTTTATAATTATGTTTTTACATACAAATGTTGCTTCTACTTCATTTCCATCTGTATTTTTAGCTAACATTGAAAAGTCTTCTATTTTAAATCCTAACTTAGAATCATCTTCTATTGCTGTGATAAATTCCTCTATTCCTGTATAAGTTCCTGTTGCTGTGAAATTCAAGTCATATGTATCTGCTTCGCCTGATGAACTTCTTGTAACTTCCATTTTTATTGTTACGCCTTCACTTTTTGCATGATTTTCTATTCTTACAAAAAGGAACTCTATTGTGTTATAAGTTTTATTTGCTGCTTGTATTTCACTTTCTGTGCTTACATTTACTAAATCTTCATAATTAGTTTTTTCTGTTTGTAACTTTTTTAAAGCTGTATTTAATTCATCAACTTTTTGTTGATAATCTGTACTTGCCAATTTTGTTGCATTTTTTACTGTTGTATCTAAATCTTCATTTTTTTCTTTTAGTTGTGCTATACTTGGTACTTGTAATTTTCCAATATTTATACCCTTAATCATTGTAAAGCCTACTAAAACAACTACTAGTATCAAAATAATTGCTGTTAAAACTTTTCTCATGGTAAATCACCTTCTATCTTTACAGTTACTAAATTGTTTTGTTTTTGTCCTGAAGAAGATACAACATTTGTTAAAATCCCATTTGTTTTTATACTAGCAGTTAAATATCCTAATTGTGCATAACTAGAAGATTGTGCATTTATAACAATATGTTTTGATGATTCATTTTTTATAGATGTTACTTGTACTTCTGATGGCATAACATACATTAATCTATTTAACAAGTTTGGTATAGCTTTTTGACTTCTATTGTTTTCATCTGTTTGTTTATTGCTTTCTGTTAATTCACTAATTTTTGTCGTATATTCATTTGTTTTACTTTGAACTTTCTGAGTATCATTATTTACTAAAGCTATTTGTGCATTAGTAGATTTTATTGACTCTTCTGCTTCTTGTTTTTTCTCATCTATTTGTTTATTTATTAATGTTGAAAATCCTCCATAAGTAACTAGTAATATTGCTAGTCCTACTACCCCTCTAAGCATATTTTTTTCAAGGCTTTCTAATGGTTTATCAAAATCCATTGATATCACTTTAGGTGGATTTTTTCTTCCTACTTGAGACTTTTTACTTCCAACTTCTATTTTAAATATTTCTGATAATTGGTCCATTATAGATACTTTTTTAAAGTTAATTCCAGTAACTCCAACCCCTAGTCCACTTAGAGCTAGTGATAAAGCAGAGTTTACTTCGACATAATCTTTAATGTTAATATCTGGTGTTATTTTCACAAAATTTGGTTTCAAGATTTCACATCTTACGCCTTCTAAATATTCTTCAAAATACAAATCAACATTATTAATTAATGCCCCTGTTCCTGTTATATAAACCTTATTAATTTTATCAAGGCTTTCATTTATTATTTTTCTAACACTTCCCACTATATTATACAATGTTGGCATTATATCTTCTAAATAGCTTGTATCATTATCTGTTAAGTCTTTTCCCTCTGAAGTATATATTGTTGTTTCTTTACATATTTCATATGATTTTTGATATGAATTTTCTTTTAAATTAATTTTTTCTAATATTTCTTTACTTCCTATTTCCAATTTTGTTATATTATACACATTTTGGTCAATTATTGTTGTTACTGTTGTGTCACCTTCTATATTTACTATCAAACAATTTTCTTTTTCCTCAAATGCTGATATGTTTGGTATGGTCATTGATAATGGTACAATACTTTGCAATTTGTATCCTGAAAAATTTTGAATTGCTTTATTAAGTTCTATTTTGTTCTCGCTAATATGAATTACTTTTAGTTTGTCCTTATCTTGTGTATTTGGAGTAATTGCATATCTTGTTTCAAAAACATTTGGGTTATAATTTTTTTCTGTGCAGTATGATTCAAATTCCGTTTTTATTGCTCTTGGTAAATCTTTTTTATTCAATAATGCAAACACTTGAAAATAGTTATACATTTCTTCTGATAGATTTATACTTATTGTTGTTTTATAACTAAATGTTTCTTCTATTATTTGTTTTATTGTTTGTTCTAGATTTTCATAAATCTTCATGCCATATGAATCTACTTTTACCTGATCATGTTCTTTAGAAACTTTTGCATATTTAATTATATTTTCTTCTATATACAATCCTAAACAAGTTGACATTTCTACTCCTTCTTATTTTCTATTTTTAAGTAAAATCACATTTCATTTATCTACAAAATATGATATTTAATTCTCTTTTATTTTACCTTTTTTAGAGCAAAAGTCAATAGGTTTTCTTAATTTATAATATAAATGTAATGTTTCTGTAATATTTCTGTAATATTCATTAGTTTTTAATTATTTTCTTATTTATTTTACACATAAAAAAGCCATCTTTTTCCTCATCTGGAAGTATATTTATTATGCTATTTTCATCTATTTTAAAGTCTTTATTATTTTGCAAAAATTCATATATAACATCTTCATTTTCCTTCTTAAAAATACTACATGTTGAATAAACAATTGTGCCACCATTTTTTAAATATTTTGAACAATTATTTAATATCTCTTTTTGTATTTTAGTTATAGCTTCAACATCTTCAGGTTTTCTTTGCCATTTTATATCTGGTTTTCTTTTTATAACTCCTATTCCCAAACATGGTACATCTAATAAAATCTTATCAAATTTTTCATTTAATTTTTCATCATATTTACTTGCATCATTTATCTTTGTTTGTATAATATTTATACCCAATCTTTTTGCATTTTGTTCAATTAGTTTTGTTCTATGTTCATAAATATCCCATGCTTCTACTTTGCCAGTATTCTCCATTATTTCAGCAATATATGTCGTTTTTCCTCCTGGCGCAGCACATGCATCTAGTACACATTCGCCTGGTTTTGGGTCCAATAGTTTTGCTGTTTGTCCAGCTGAAATATCTTGAATTGTAAACAAACCTTCAGAAAATTCTTTCAAATTCTCAACATTTTTTAATTTACGAAAAATCAAAAAATCTTCATAATTAGTTTCAATACATTCTATATTCTTTTCTTGTAACTTCTTTTTAAGTTCATCTTTTGTAGTTTTTATTTTGTTAATTCTTATTGTCATTTTAGGTCTAATATTTGAATTTTTGCATATTTCTGTAACTTTTTCCATATCATTATTTTTTGCTAATTCTTCTACTATCCATTCTGGCATTGATGTTGTTTTTGATATTCTTTCTATATCGTCTTGAATTTTAAAAAGTTCTTCATAATCAGTTTTACTAATTCTTCTTAGAATTGCATTTGTAAAATTTGAACTTGAAACATGTCCATATCTTTTTGCTAAATTGACACTTTCGTTTACAGCTGCTGATTTTGGGATTTTGTCTAAAAAAATCATTTGATATGCTCCCATTCTTAAAATATTTATTATCCAAGGTGAAATTTTTTTTAGTTTTATTTTTGAATATTTTTTTATTATTTCATCTAGTGTTAGTTTCCATGTTGTTACACCATAAACTATTTCTGATATTAGTCCAATGTCTTTTTCTGTTAATTTTTTTCTGTTTTGTTTTATTTCTTCGTTTAATTCTATATTTGAATATGCTTGTTCTTTGTCTATTTTATATAATATTTTTAAAGCTATTTCTCTTGTTTTATCTATCATTTTTATTTTCCTTTCTTTTGTTGCAATTCATGGTTTATTTTTTGTAAATTATATAACTTTTTTCAATATTTTGCTACATTTTTTGAATATTTTTATAAAATTTGCAAATACTTGTATTAGATTTTTAATTTACAATTTATAAATGTTTTTAATAATATATTTAAACAGAAAGGAAACTTAAAAATATGATAAACAATAAATCTAACCCAACAGAAACCAAACAAAAATATCAAAACTATGTGGACAAAAAATCCCCAAATTCTCCAATCCTAAAAAATTGTTTCAATGCATTTTGGGTAGGTGGTCTAATTTGTACAATTGGCCAAATCATAATGAATATATGCAAAGAACGTGGCTTTGACCAAACCTTATCCGGAACTATTGTATCGATTATTTTAATTGGAATTTCAGCTTTTTTAACCGGTCTTAATATCTTCAATAAAATTGGAAAATTCGCCGGTGCTGGCTCATTAGTTCCAATAACTGGTTTTGCAAACTCTATTGTTTCTCCTGCCATGGAATATAAATCTGAAGGTTATGTTATGGGTGTTGGTGGAAAAATGTTTACTGTTGCAGGTCCAGTATTAGTCTTTGGTATTTCCACTTCTATAATCGTTGGAATTATATATTTAATTTTCAATACACAAAATATAACACTTGTATAACCATACCAATTCAATACATTAAAGCCAATTACAATTCATAGAAAAAACATGAAAATAGCCTATATTTAAAAGGAGTTGATTTTTTGAAAAAAATAGGAAAACAAACCATAAAATTTGACACACCTCCTACTATAGTAGAATGTGCTTCTATTGTTGGTCCAAAAGAATCTCAAGGTCCTCTTGCAAAATATTTTGACCAGACCTTAGATGATGAATTCTGGGGAGAAAAAACTTGGGAAAAAGCTGAAAGTAAGATAATAAAAGAAACTGTAAATTCTGTAATAAGTAAATCTGGAATCCCATCTGATAAAATTGATTGTTGTTTTGCAGGTGATTTACTTAACCAATGTATTTCTTCTAGTTTTGGTCTTCGTGAATTAAATATTCCTTTTTTTGGGGTTTTTGGCGCATGTTCAACATTTGTTGAGTCTATGTCTCTGTCTGCAATATCTGTTGAAGCTTTTGCCGAAAATGCTTTGTGTGCCACATCAAGTCACTTTTGTAGTGCAGAAAAACAATTTCGTTTTCCACTAGAATTAGGAAACCAACGTCCTCCAACTGCCCAATGGACTGTTACAGGAAGTGGTGCTGCAATAATTTCTAAAAATGGCTCTGGCCCATTTATAACACATATTACTCCTGGAAAAATTGTTGATATGGGAATAAAAGATGCTAACAATATGGGAGCAGCTATGGCACCTGCATTTGTTGACACTCTAATTACACATCTTCAAGATACTGGCAGAAGTCCTAGTTATTATGATGCTATAATTAGTGGTGATTTGGGTCACATTGGAAAAGAAATTTCTATTGATATAGCCATGTCTCAAGGCTTTAATATAAAGTCTAATTATAATGACTGTGGGGTTTTGATTTTTGATAAAAATTCACAAGACACACATTCAGGAGGAAGTGGTTGTGCCTGTTGTGGTACTGTATTTTCTGGATATCTATTTAAGCAATTAAAAGAAAAAAAAATCAAAAAACTTTTATTAATTGCAACTGGTGCTTTAATGAACTCTACAAGTTCACAGCAAGGTGAATCTATACCAGGAATAGCACATGCAATAAGTATAGAGCTATAATTTTTAATATTATTATGCAACAAATTAATGAATGGATGTGATTAAATATGAATATAAATTGGGCTAATGTTTTTAGTTTTTTGCCACTTTTAAAATGTTTTGTTGTTGGTGGAATTATATGCGTAATAGGTCAAATTTTAATAGATAAAACTAAGCTTACACCAGCCAAAATTTTAGTTATTTTTGTAACTACTGGAGCTATATTGGGTGGCCTAGGAATTTATAAATATCTTGTAGATTTTGCCGGTGCTGGTGCTACTGTTCCTCTAACAGGTTTTGGATACAACTTATCTAAAGGAGCTATTGAGGCTGTAAAAGAAACTGGCTTAGTTGGTGCTTTTACTGGTGGTGTTAAGGCTGCTGCCGGTGGCATCGCCGCTGCTGTTTTCTTTGGATATTTAGCTTCTTTAATTTCAAAACCTAAAATGAAAAAACAATAAAATGTATTTTTTAAAGTAAAAACGTCTATACATTAAATATAAATGTATAAACGTTTTTATATGTTTTATGACATTTTGCATTTTATTTTTAATATTATGCAAAAGTTCTAAATTTTTAATTATGCTTTTTTAGCTATTTCTGCTATTTCTGTAAAAGCTTTTGGATCATTTACAGCAATTTCTGCTAACATTTTTCTATTAATTGTAACATTAGCTTTTTTAAGTCCTGCAACTAATTTGCTATATGTTATTCCATTCATTCTTGCAGCAGCATTTATTCTTGTTATCCATAATTTTCTGAAATTACTCTTTTTATCTTTTCTTCCTACATATGCATATGATAAAGATTTCATAACTGCTTGGTTTGCATTTCTAAATCTATAATGTTTTGCTCCATAATATCCTTTTGCTTGTTTTAATATTTTTTTATGTCTTGCTCTAGTTGTTCTAGCTGTTTTAACTCTTGCCATTTTTATTTCCTCACTTTCTCTATATTCTATCCACCGTATGGTAATAATTTTTTAATTGTATTTTCACATGTTTTGCTTGCATAAGCATTTTGAATTTTTCCTGATTTTTTTTGTCTTTTTGTCTTATTTGCTAATAAATGTCTTCTGTTTGATTTTGTTCTTTTAACTTTTCCTGTTGCTGTTAATGAATATCTTTTTTTTGCAGCTTTGTTTGTTTTTAACTTTGCCATGATTTTCCTCCCTTATAATTTGGTATATTTTATTTTTTATATTAAAGCGTTGTTTTACGCTTTTTTAGCTAAAATTGTAAACATATTTCTTCCTTCTAATTTAGGTTGTTTTTCTACAATTGATACGTCTTCTAATTTTTCTATGAAGTCTTTTAAAACTTTTTCACCAGCTTTTGAATTATTAACTTCTCTTCCCCTAAATCTTACTGTTATTTTAACTTTGTTTCCATCTGTTAAAAATTTTTTAGCATTTTTTGCTTTAAATTCAAAATCGTGTTCTTCTATGTTAGGAGTGACTCTTATTTCTTTTAATTCTAAACTTTTTTGTTTCTTTTTAGCTTCTTTCTCTTTTTTTGCTTGTTCAAATTTATACTTTCCATAGTTCATTATTTTGCAAACTACTGGTTTTGAATTTGGTGCAACTAATACTAGGTCTAAATTTTGTTCTCCTGCTTTGTCTAATGCCTCTCTTGTTGATACTATCCCTAATTTTTCACCATTTACTCCTATTAATTGAACTTCTTTTTCTCTTATTTGACCATTAATTGGTAATTCTTGTTTTATGTTAAAACACCTCCATAAAAAAATTGACTTTTGTTACAAGTCAATTAAAGCAAAATAAATTTAAAGGTTTCCCTTTATATTTTATACTATTTCTAACCTTTTGTTTCTTAACTAAGGTGAGAAGTTTTTGCTTCTTCTTGTAACTATCGACTATTATATCACTATAATACTTATTCTGTCAATAGTTTTTTTCATTTTTTTAAAATACTGGGGCTTACAACGGGATTTGAACCCGTGACCTCTGCTTTACCAAAGCAGTACTCTACCACCTGAGCTATGCAAGCATAATTTAAGTTATTTGGCAACTTTTTATATTCATTTCTCATATAAAAAGTTGCCAAACAATTATAATATTCCAAAAAAGCCATCCTTGTTAGCTTTTATTGCCTTCTTCCTAATTCTCTGTATTGCATTATCAACTGATTTTACTGGTGTATCCAATCTTTTAGCAATAATTTCATAGCTTTCACCTTGAATGTACATTTGCAAAACTTGTCCCTCAAACTTGCTTAAAGACTTTTGCATAACAGTTTGAATTTGGTCCATATACTCTTGTTTCATTATAGTTTCTAATGGGTCTTCTATTGTATCCACTTCAAATGTATCTATTAATTCTGTTCCATTTTCTTCATTACCATACGCTGATGTATTTAAAGACAAATATGAGTTTAATGGCATATGTTTTTGTCTATTTGAACTTTTTATTGCTGTTATTAATTGTCTTTCCACACATAAATTAGCAAAAGTTTTAAAACTATTTTGTTTACATGTATCAAAATTTTTTATTGCTTTATATAGACCTATCATGCCCTCCTGAATAATATCTTCTTTTTCAGCTCCAATAATAAAGTATTTTCCAACTTTTGAATTTACTAAATCTTTGTATTTATCAAGTAAAAAAGATAAAGCTTGTTCGTCACCGTCTCTAATTTGAGATATTATTTCTTCGTCTGTTAAATTTGCATATTTTTCCGTTGTGTAATATATCTTACTATTTCGCATATGTCTTAAAATACCTCCGAATGTTTATTATCGTAATTATATCTTTTAAACTCCTTAAAAGTCAAGGTTTTCTTTTAAAAATGTCCAAAAATTATCTGTTTCCATTCCCTTTTCCCAAGATGCAACACCTGCTAAATTATTACTATTAATTAAATTAATTTTTTCTTTTAAAGATTTTTCATCTTCTATCCACATTTTTTTAGTATATTGTCCATCTTGATATTCAATATAATATTGTTTTAAACTATCATCCCATTTTTTTTCTACACCTTCTGGAATTGTTTTATCAATATTTTTCATTGATACTGTAGTTTGTTTTACAACTTTTCCTGAACCGTCTTCTGTCCACAATCTTGTATACAATGGAATAGCTAATATAATTTTATTACTTTCTATTTCTTCTGTTTTTAAAAATTTATTTAAGCTAACATTTACCCAATCAAATCCAGCCGTTGTTCCTGATTTATTGCTTGATGTTCCATATTGATCATATGCCATAAATACAATATAATCTGCAACATCTCCGATTACATTTCTATCAAAACACATTGACCATGTTTCAGAGCCGTCTGGTGCAGTAACATCAACAGATACAACTATTCCCATATCTTTTAACCTTGGTGTTAGTTCTATTATAAATCTTGAATACATGTCTTTGTCTTCTTGCTTCATATTTTCAAAATCTACATTTATTCCATCTAATTTATATTTAACGCAATAATCTACTATTTTATTTATTAAGTTTTGACGTTTATTGTAATCATTCATTATTTCTGAAGTTACATTTATCATTCCATTTCCAGCATTTTGTATCATTGGCCAAACTTTGTATCCATTTGAATGTGCCCAATCTATATATGCTTGACCTGATTGTCCTACATTTTCAGTTAATTCACCATTTGAATTCAAGTGGAAAAATGCTGGTGATACAACATTTACTCCATCCATTGTAACTCCTGTTCTATCAGGTGCTGTTGCAACTTCTGAATAATAGTCCCAAACCAAATTTACTTTGCCTTCTATTTGTTTTGCTTCTTGAATCTCTTCTCTTACCACTACTGTATTTGCTATTTTATTTGATTTTACATATCCTAGTTTTCCATTTTCAGTTCTAATTTTTGTATATCCTTTTTCTTCTGAAACAACAATTACATAACTACCTTTTTCTACTCTATCAACTGTTTTTGCTATAAATTTTGTTGATGATTTTACTGCTACATTTTTTGTTATTATGGCCTTTTTTTGTTCTTTTGAAGTTGAGTCTATTGTTAGTACTTTTGAATTTTCTATGTATTTAATATCTATTCCATATACATCTTCTAATTCTGTGATTGGAATATATATTGTCCCATCTCTATTTTCTGCATGTGCAAATGTGTTTTTATCTGAGCCATTTATATTTATTTTGTTTGTTTCTAGGCTTATTGATGCTATTTTATTATTATATGTTGTTACTATATTGTCATTTTCCGTGTCCTCATATATATATTTGTCAAAGAAGTTTCCTAAGTCTTGTTTTGATAGGTATATGTTGTCATTTTCTATTATTATTTCTTTTTTTAAGTTTGATGTTACATTTTTGTTGTTTATTACTAAATTTATGTTTTTATTTTTGTTTAATATTATGTGATTATTTATATTGTAGGCTAGTATTCCTATTATTATGATTGCTATTATTGCTATAAGTATTTTTGTTATTCTTTTTTTCTTTTTTTCTATCTGTTCTTTTGTCATTCTTTGTTTCATTTTTTTCTTTTTCCTTTCGATTGTTTTTTCGTCTATACTATATCATAAGTCTTCGAATTATAAAAGAGTTTTTAACAAAGTTTTTGTTTTTTGTTATTGGATATTACATAATCACTTCAAAATTCTAAATGTATTAAATATTGTAACCAAAGTAACACCAACATCAGCAAAAACTGCTTGCCACATATCAGCAACTCCTAATAAGCTTAAAACTAAAGTCAATATCTTAACACCAATTGAAAAGATTAAATTTTGTTTAATAATTTTATTTGTCTTTTTAGAAACCTCAATTGCATCAACGATTTTAGAAAGTTCATCTGTCATAATCACAACATCAGAAGCCTCTATTGCAGAACTTGAGCCAATTCCGCCCATTGAAATTCCGACATCTGCTCTTGCTAGTACTGGACTATCATTTATCCCATCACCAACAAATGCAACTTTTTGGTGTTCATCTCTTTTTGCAATTATTGTATCTAATTCATTATATTTATCTTGTGGTAACATTTCTGATTTTACTGCTTTTATGCCAACTTCTTTTGCTATTTTTTCTGCAATTTCTTTTTTATCACCTGTAAACATTTTTGTGTTTATTCCTAATTTATGAAGTTTTTCCATTGTTTCTTTTGTTGATGGCTTTACTTCGTCTGTTAAAACTATTTTCCCAACAACATTTCCATCTACATTTAAGTATAAGACTGTTCCAACAATGTTTTCTTTATCTGCATTTGTAAATTCTGCATTTCCAATTTTTATTGTTTTACCTTCATATTGATATTGAAGTCCTTTTCCTGAAACTTCTTCAAAGTTCTCAACGTTCTCTATTTCTTTTGATATTTCTTCATATTTTTTTAATATTGATTTTGCTATTGGATGGTTTGAATTTTTTTCACCCATTGCAAAATATTTTAAAACATCTTGTTTAGTGTAGTTTGCATCAATTGCTTTTATTTCTGATACTGCAAATTTTCCTGTTGTAATTGTTCCTGTTTTATCAAATATAATTTCTTTGATATCTTTTATTCCGTCTAAATAATCACTACCTTTAATCAATATTCCTTTTTTAGATGCCTTACCTATTCCTGAAAAATAACTTAATGGAACTGATATTGCTATTGAACAAGGGCATGATATTACTAAGAATATTAGTGCTTTATAAATACTTTCTTTGTAAGTAACTCCTGTTATAATTAGTGGCATAAATATTGCTACTAATAATGCAAGCCCCATTACAACTGGAGTGTAAATTTTTGCTGCTTTTGATACAAATGTCTCTGTTTTTGCTTTTTTGTCTGTTGCATTTTCAACTAAGTTTAATATTTGACTTACTGTACTGTTTTCATATGTTTGCTCAACTTTTACTTCTATCAATCCATTTGTGTTTATACTTCCTGATAGAACTTTGCTGTTTTCTACTACTTCTATAAGTTTGCTTTCACCTGTTAATGCTGAATTATCAATTTGTGCATTTCCTTTTATTACAATACCGTCTAATGGTATTTTTTCTCCTGTTTTTACAAGTATAATATCGCCTATTTTTACTTCATCTGGTGTAACTTGCTCCCATTTTTCACCTTGTTTTAAGTTTGCATATTCTGGTTTTATATTCATTAAATCTGATATTGATTTTCTTGTTTTATTAACAGCTTTTGATTCTAAAATTTTTCCTATTTCATATAGTGTAATTACCATTAGCCCTTCTGAGTTTTTTCCAACTAAATATGCGCCTATTGCTGATACTACAATTAGCATATTTTCGTCTAATACTTTATTTTTGAATAGCTGTTTAAATCCTTTTTTAGCCGTTTTATATAGTAATATAACAAACGCCATTATTGTTAAAACACTTGTTATTGTTGTACTGAATTTTCCTATTAATGCAATTAAATATATTGCAATTCCTATAACTATTCTTACTATATCATTTCCATTATGTTCTTCTTTGTCATGATTTTCTTCGCCATCTTCTAGCACTTCTACATCTGGCTCTAATTTTTGTACTAATTTTGTTATTTCTTTTTTGGGATTTTGTTTGTCTGTTTTAAATGTTAATTTTAATGTTGAAAAATTAACAACTACATCCTCATATCCTTCTGTTTTTGCTATTTCATCTTCTACTTTTTTTGCACATGCTGCGCAGTCTAACCCCTCTAATGTATATTTATAATTCTTCAATGTGTTCACTTCCTTTCTTTACAATTTGTTCGATGTGTTCATCATCTAAACTGTAAAATATTGTTTTTCCTTCTCTTCTGAATTTTACTAATTTTGATTGTTTTAGTAATCTTAGTTGATGTGATATTGCTGATTGTGTTGTTCCTACTATATTTGCTATGTCACATACACATAGTTCTTCTTCTAGTAATGCATATATTATTTTCATTCTTGTTGAGTCTGCAAATACTTTAAATAACTCTGCCAAATCATATATAAAGCCGTCTTCTGGCATTTTTTGTTTTACTTTTTTTACTGCATCTTCGTGCAATATACTACATTCTGTAAAATTATCTTCCATGTTTTTTACCTCACTTTTCATTTGATTATATGAATAACTGTTCATATGTAATTTTATTATATGCTTACTAAATTTTTTTGTCAACACTTTTTACAAAAAAATATAAATATACAAAAAATTAATGTTACAATTCACAGTCTGTAACAACTTAATGCTGCCACCCACAATCCAAAGAACATAAAAATTAATACCATACTGATAAAAAATCAATATGGTATTTTTTATGTGTCAATATTTAAAACTTCATTCATTACTGCTGACAAATATTTCATACTAGTCAAACATTGTTCCAATGTATTGCCAGTGGCTCCAACTTCAATAATATTAGCAAACTTTCCAGTATGTTGGTTATATCTAGACTTTGTAAGCATAATAGGTTTAAACAAACCGAGGATACATCTCTTCTGCTTTTTCCTGAATCTTAACAGCAAACTTCAAATTCTGTTGCCAATTTGGATGCCACAAGCCTCCCTCATTTGTCCCAATAACAAACATAATTTGAGCCGCATAATCATCACCAATCCTAACAGTAGGAGCATAATCAGGTCTAGAGCCCACTGCATCTCTATGCAAATCTATAATTATATCTGATTGATTCGATTTTAAAATATTTTCTACTGTTTGTAATGAACGAGTATATGAACCTGTATAAGAAGGATAATCATGATAAGAAGTATCATGAATAACATTTATATTATACTGCTTTAAATAATTTTCTAACTCTGTTCCCACTCTAGTTACTGTATAATTCATATCTGTTGTTCTATAATTCCCAGTTTGAGAATATGGATACTTTTCACTTGATGTATAACTCTCACAACTATGCGTATGAAAAATAATTATATTTTTGTTCTCAATTTTTATATTAGGATTCAAAATATCTTCTGTTAAATTATATGTAGTTTGATTTTTTATTTTTACATTTCCATATTGAGCATTTGCATTTTCTGATATTGGATTTGGTGTTACAACTTCAGTTTTTTCCCTAGTGTTACTTGCCAAAATAATTTGTCCATCGTCATTTTTTTCATTATTAGAATTATTCTCATTTTTATTGTCTTCATTACCTGTTTTTATTTCATCTTTGCTTTCTGTTACATTTTCTAGCTCCTCTAAACCTTTCATACTACTAATTTCTGTTTTTAAAAATTGCTCCAAATATCCATTTTTATCTTTAGTATTTTTTTCTTTATTATTTTCTGATGTTTCATCTATTTCTGACATTGCAGGTATTGTTTTGCTTAAACATTTTTTCAAACTACCTATTTTTAATTGGAAAATACTACTTGTTTTTATATTGTTTTCTTCAATTTTATTTTCTAAATTTATTTTTGTATCATTTTTATATGCAAAAAATCTTGTAGAATATACAATAATTCCAATTATTATTATTATACCTACAAGATATTTTACTATATCTCTTATTTTTAACACTGTTACATTAAACATATATACTCTCCTTGTTTCTTTAGTCTACTACATATATGTATATTCATAACAATGTAAAAATATTCTTATTTAATTATTTTCTACATTAGAAGATTCATTTTCTGTATTTTCTTCATCACTTACTGTATTATTTGAATTTCCATCATCTGAGTTTTTACTAGTATTTGTACTAGGTCCTTGTGAATCTAAAAATTCTTCAATATTTATTTTTCTATCATTAGCATTCATATAATAATATTTTTTACCAGCACTTATTGTCATATATGCATCATCCAGTACTGGTCTTATCACCATTTCTCCTGAAGAGTTTACCAATGCATATTTTTTGTTTTGACAAACTACCATCAAATTATAATCTGGTATAATTAATAAATTTATCGCTTCTTTATTGCTTGTTGCAATATATCCAAAACTATCATATTCAAAGCCTAATACTTCATTTCCATTTTTATCAAATGCACCCCAATATTGGTCTTTTTTTGCAGGTATCATTCCATTATCCAATAGATATTTATTTTTTATATTGTTTTGTTCAAATTTTGTATTATCTATACCAATTTGGTCATATTCAATATAAACTTTTATATTTCCTTTTGAATCTATTATACCATATTTGTTATCTCTTTTTGCTATATATAAGCCAGAATCACTGTCTACTAATTCAAGACTATCATATAATAATTGTACTTTTGTCTCTCTTTTTGATGATATAATTCCAACTTTGTTATTACTTGTAACCAAAAAGTCTCCTGTATTCTGCAAATATTCTATATTATCATATTTAGCTTCTATTATTGTATTTCCATTTGTATCTATTACTGCATATGTTTTTCCTTGATTTTTTGTAACTACTAACATATTATTTAAAATTGCTTTTTGATTAACAAAATTGTCACTTATGCTTTCATATCCATAGTCTAAGACTTTACTTTCATAAGATTCTATTAAATGTGGCATTGTATATATATATGCTCTATTTTTTTCTGTATCATATTTAAATGCCAAATTAAATGCGTTTTCTAATGCATCTGATGTTATATATAATTTTCCATTCATTGCTTTTACTGGTTTTTTAGCATAATAATAATCATAATTTCCATCACTATTTTCTAATACTAATTTATAAATTTTATTTGAATTTAATACAAAGTTTGCTATTTCATCATCATTTTGTATATAACATTTACTTGCATCTTCAGATTTATCTGTGTATTCTCCATTATAACTTTGATATCCCAAATATGATGCTACTTCTTTTACTGGAAAATATACTGTTCCATCATCTTCTATAACCATCATATCCTTTACTTTATCATTAGATGTTCCATTTATATATAACTTTAATTCACTATCTTTAATATACATTAAAGCACCTAATACACATATAATTGCAACAACTATAACAGCTATTAGCATCAAGATTATTTTTGCCATTTTTTTCGATTTATCTTTCTTTTTATAATCAAAACTCTCATCAATTAAATTCATTATCGCATCTCCTTTTTCTTGAGTACTTTACTTTTACTATCTCAAATTATTGAATATATCCATATTTTTTA
Organism: uncultured Clostridia bacterium; assembly: GCA_934132805.1. Taxonomy (GTDB): domain Bacteria; phylum Bacillota; class Clostridia; order TANB77; family CAG-508; genus CAG-269. The sequence goes on from CAKPAB010000011.1 coordinate 24,656, forward strand.
TAAAATTCATTTTTAAATGTTAATAAATTATCATGTTCTATTTCTATTCTAACTCTTTCCATCAAATTAGTCAAGAACCTTAAGTTATGAATCGATAATAATCTAACTCCTAAAATCTCATTTGTTTTTACTAAATGTCGTATATATGCTCTTGTATAATTTTTACATGTATAACAATCACATTCTGGATCTAATGGTCCCCAATCTCTTTCATATGTTGCATTTCTTACAACAACTTTTCCATGTGATGTTAATGCTGTTCCATTTCTTGCAATTCTTGTTGGTAATACGCAGTCACACATATCTATTCCTGCTATTGCCGCTTCTATTAAATAATCCGGTGTTCCTACTCCCATTAAATATCTTGGTTTGTCTTTTGGCATTTTTGGTGCTGTATAATAAAGTATATCTAAAAACTCCTCTTTTGGCTCTCCAACACTTATTCCGCCAATTGCATATCCTGGTAAATCAAGTTTTATTAAATCTTCTAAGCTTTGGTCTCTTAAATCTTTGTAAAAGCCTCCTTGAATAATTCCAAATAATGCTTGTTTATCTGTTGTTACATGTGCATCTTTACATCTTTGAGCCCATCTTGTTGTTCTCTCCATTGAATTTTTTGTATATTCATAAGTTGATGGGTATGGACAACATTCGTCAAATGCCATTATTATATCTGCTCCCAAATCTTCTTCTGTTTTCATTACAGATTCAGGTGTAAATACATGTTTACTTCCATCCAAGTATGATTTAAATAAAACTCCTTCTTCAGAAATTGTTCTTAAATCTCCTAAGCTGAATACTTGGAATCCTCCACTATCTGTTAAAATTGGTCTATCCCAATTCATAAATTTGTGAAGTCCCCCAGCTTCTTTTACTATATCTTGTCCTGGTCTTAAATATAAGTGGTATGTATTTGATAATATTATTTGTGCTTTTACTTCTTCTTTTAATTCTTCTGGTGTCATTGATTTTACTGTTGCTTGTGTTCCTACTGGCATAAATATTGGTGTTTGGATATCTCCATGTGGAGTATGTATAACTCCTCTCCTTGCCCCAGATTGTTTGCATTCGTGTAATAATTCATATGTTACTGCGTGTTTCATTTCTCTCCTCCTGGGATTTAGGGACGTTCCTTAAAATCCCTTTATAAAGGGATTTTGGGACACTCCTTAAATCCATATTTTTATATATTTTAGGAATCCTAAGGAGTGTCCCGAATTCCCTCGAAAGAGGGAATTCAAGGAACGTCCCTAAATCCCTTCGATAAACATTGCATCCCCAAAACTAAAGAAACGATATCTTTGTTCTACAGCTTCGTTGTATGCTTTCATAATATAGTCTTTTCCTGCTAAGGCTGCTACTAACATTAATAATGTTGATTGTGGTAAATGAAAATTTGTTATTAGTCCATCTATACATTTAAATTTATATCCTGGATATATAAATATTTGTGTATCTCCCTCTGTAGGTTTAACCATCCCAGTATTTTCATCTGCAATTGTTTCTAATACTCTACATGATGTTGTTCCTACTGATATTACTCTTTTTCCTGATTTTTTTGTTTCATTTATTTTATCACAGTCTTCTTGCTTAATGTAAAAGTGTTCTGAATGCATTTCGTGTTTTTCTACTTCGTCTTCTTTTACTGGTCTAAATGTTCCAATTCCAACATGTAAAGTTACATTTGCTATTTTTATACCCTTTTCTTCTATCTTTTTCAATAATTCTGGAGTAAAATGCAATCCTGCTGTTGGTGCTGCTGCTGAGCCTTTATATTTTGCATATACTGTCTGATATCTGTCATTGTCTTTTAATTCTTCATGGATATATGGTGGTAGTGGCATTAGTCCGATTTGGTCTAATATTTCGTTAAATATTCCTTTATAATGGAATTCTACTTTTCTTGTTCCACCTGGCATTATATCTAATATTTCTGCTTCTAATAGTCCATCTCCAAATATTACTTTTGTTCCAATATGTAGTTTATTTCCTGGTCTTACAATGCTTTCCCATATATCCCCTTCTATGTTATTTAATAATAAGAATTCTACATGTGCACCTGTTTCTTTTCTTCCATAAATTCTTGCTGGTATGACTTTTGTGTTATTTCTAACTAGACAATCTCCCGGCTCTAAATAATCTATTATGTTTTTAAATACTTTATGTTCTATAGTTTGTTTTTCTCTATTTAAGACCATTAATCTTGATTCGTCTCTTTTTTCTAGTGGTACTTGTGCTATTAATTCTTCTGGTAAATTGTAATTAAAGTCTGATACTTTCACTTTTCCATTCTTCCTTTCTTTTTTCCATATCTATTATATCTTTTTAAATTCCAATTTTGCAATTTGTATTTTTCATATTTTGTATCATAAAACACCTTTACACTACATTATTAATTTCCATATTCTGATTTTTATTTTTATTAAATAAATTTCCTATATTTTTTGCATTATGCACTAAATTTCTAAATAACTGGTTTATTCCTTCTATAAAATTTTGTGGCTCATGAAACTCATCTAAGTCATATGAATATTTAAAGTTTGTATTTTTAGCAGGTTTTAATGTATATACTTCTTCTGGCAAACCTATATATCCACTAGAAGTTTTAATATTTTTATTCATATAATCTCTATACCAATCTCTTAACCCAACTAGATTTTCTTCTTTGTAACCATATTTTTCGTAATCATGTAATGCTGGAATTGTATATCCATACTCTTGTGCAGTTCTTTCTAGAGAATGTAAAAATTCGTGTAAAAGAACTTCTTCTGGGAATGTATTTACCCTTGAATCATATTTATATATATAGCTTTTTGATGAATTTGGCAATCTTATATTAGAATACCCTATTCCATAATAGTCCATTGAGCCGTAGACCTATCCAATCATTAATTTTTATTTCTTCTTTGTGTTCTTCGTTTCCAAGCCTAATAACTACAAATATATGGTCATACTCATTTTCCTTAACTATATTTTTTATTGAATTTTCTATGTCCTCTGCAGCTACATAATATCCAAATTCTTCATCATATGAAAGTTGAGTTATTGGGTCACTAACTATATATGTGTCATAATCTGCAGTCATTTTGTTTTCTGATAATGTGCTAACTGTTGTTCTAAATCTTTTCATAGTATTTCTAATATCTGAAATATCTGTGTCTGTCATTGATAATTTTACTTCTTGTCCATTTATTGTTACATCAGTATTTTGAAAAATAAAACATGCAAATTTCCAATTATTATTTTGACTTGATGTTCCTTCTTCTAATGTAAAATCACTAAACCATGCTGTACCTGTACATTCCCCAAGATATCCTCCAAGTCTAAATCCTATATCTACTTCTTCTCGATTTTTTGAATTGAAAACCATCTCTATTTTTTGCCAGTCTTTTGTACCTGTTACAGCTATTGACTTTTCTGTTGTTCCTATTATTGATATTTGTGCACCTACCCCTGATAAATCATCTTGTGCAATTACATCTTGTGTCTTTACCATACAAGTTACTTTATATGGCATATTTTTTTCTACTTTAACTTTTTTATAAAAAGTTGCATCATTATTACTTGGTGATGAAATTCTATAACTATTGGCTTTTGAATATTTGACATCACTATCTCTTTTAAACTCAGAAACATGCATATTTATTTCGCTTCTTACATATTCATTAAAATTGTAAACTTTATATAGATGTATTGCTACTATTAATAAAATAATTGTTACTATCCAAGATATTATTGTTGATACTTTTATTCTCATTTTCATCCTCTTTTCTCTCAACAAAAGGCATAAAATCATGTTTTCAACAGTTTTATTCATTTTGTAGCTTTTGTAAATTCTCTCATAAAAACATTATAACATTAATAATATCATTTTAGCAACATTTTTTACAATAATTCTTCTTCAATTAACACATTTCTTATAGCTATGTTTACCAACAAGTATATAGGAACTCTATATTTCTTTTTTAACTCATACAAGCCATTAAGTACACTTTTTCTTAATAAAACTGACCTTGATACATATGAATTATTTTTTCTCTTATATATTTGTATATCTTCTGTTTTCATTAATTCTTCAACTGATAAATTTATTATTTTATTTATAGACGCATCATATTTTTGTTTTGATAAATATTCCAACAATCCATATAATTCCTCATCTATTTCTAATGTTCTACTTACTAATTCTTCTCTTTTATTTAATTTTTCTAGGCATGACATAATTTTTCCTTCCACCTTTTTTTGTTTTATTATATTTCTAATTTGAAATAAATTTAACCACTAACAGTAGTATTTTTTTCCAACTACTAATAGTGGTTATTTTTTTTTGGTTTATAATGTATAATTATTTTTATAAAATAAAAAGAAAGGAATATTAAAAATGAGTAAATTATACCAAACATATGTAGCACTTAAAATCCAAGATTCATCGCAATTATATCTATTTAAATCTGGAATATTTTATATTTTTCTTGATGAAGATGCAAAGTTGATTTCTTCTATGTTTAATTTAAAGCTTACAAATTTAAACTCTGTAGTTGTAAAATGTGGCTTTCCTACTTCACAAATAAAAAAATATACAAACATTTTCACTATGGCAAATTTATCTTTTAAAATCGTAGATACAACAGACAATTTATTATACTCCCCAAAAGATTTTGTTTTAAATGCAGACATATACAATTTTTTACAAAAAATTTCAAATGTTAATGCTTATGAACTTTCTATAAGCGAAGCATATGATTTTATTGATAAAATCTCAAGTGAAAGTAAATCTTTTTTAGGAGAATATGATAACAATGGAAAAAAGTAAAAGTAATTTAATAATTTATCAAAAATATTTAGAATTAATTGACTATACTAATAATATTTTAAGGAAATATCCAAAGTCTGAAACATTTGCATTAGTTAAAGAATGCAAATCCACATTATATTCCGGTTTAAGATTATTAATATATGCAATAAAATCTTATAATAAAAAAGATAAATTAAGATATCTTAATGAGCTGGATATCAACTTACATATTTTAAAGGTACATATACGATTATCCTACAAATTCAAATTTATTTCAATGCAAAATTATCAATCTTGGAGCAAAATAATAACAGATATTTGCAATATGCTAGGAGGATGGATACTTTCATGCCAAAAAAAATAAAAAATTGTTTTTATAAAAATTTGACTTTTGAAAAATTAATGGCCGCACACAAAAGAGCCCGTGCACATAAAGCTTATAAAGATGAAGTTATCCAATTTGAGTTTAATTTAGAAAATAATATTACTAATTTGTTAAATAATATGAAAACTAAAAAATATCGACTTGGGACCTATAGAGAATTTAAAATATATGAGCCTAAAGAAAGAGTCATAAAAGCCTTGCCATATACTGACAGAATTGTTCATCAATGGTATGTAGAAGAATTTATTAAACCATATATTTTACCCAAATTTATTACTTCTACTTTTGCTTGTATTCCTGAACGTGGAACACATAGGTCTGCATTGCAAATTGAAAAATATATGAGGATTTTTAAACGTAATTATGGTGACTTTTGGGTATTAAAATGTGATATTCATAAGTTTTTTTACAGTATTGACCCTAATATATTATTTAATATTATGAAAAAATACATTTCGGATAAAGCTTTGCTAGATTTTACCAAATTGTTAATATTTGATAGTAGAGAGCCTAATGAACAAGTAGGTATACCAATTGGTAATTATACTAGTCAATTTTTTGCTAATATTTATTTGAATGAATTAGACCAATTTATTAAAAGAACTCTTAAAGTTAAATATTTTGTACGTTACATGGACGATTTTATCTTATTAACTAAAACTAAAGAAGAATGTATATACTTAAAAAAAATTATTCAAGATTTTTTAGTTTCAAATTTAAGACTATCATTAAATAATAAATCACGCTATTATCCATATAAAATGGGTGTTAATTTTTGTGGCTATAGAATTTTTACTACTCATCGTTTATTAAGAACTAATAGTAAAAAAAAGATTAAAAAAAGTGTTAAAAAATGGAACCACCTTTATACAAAAGGTAATCTATACATTGGAGATACTATGCAAAGCTTAAACTCATGGTTAGGGCATTCTTCGCATTGTAGTTCTTTTAAATTACAACATAAAATTTTAAACAGCTGTGATTTTTTACTTTCTGATAATACTTATAAAAATATTGAAAATAATCTGATAAATTTAATTGAGAATGATAAAAAACAAATATAAAATTCTAAATATTTTATAAAAATAAATCTGAAAATTTTTAAGTTTTCAGATTTATTTTCATATTATTGGACTTTCGCCATTTTACTACTAGAACAATAATACTATTAATGTGTTTATGACATAAAATCGCCGTTTATGCCAAAGGAATTAGACTTCTTTGATACAAATCCAGTTGTAACAATCAAATGTAATACCTCTCGATTTTCTCCTTGAAGAAAACCCATCTGGGATAGAAACCTTTATGTTTCTTTGTGTATCGAAGTGCTACAAAGCGACCAACACTGAGCGGAAGCCATA
>CAKPAB010000012.1 GCA_934132805.1 uncultured Clostridia bacterium
ATGTTCCAATTTGCCATCATACTTCTTGACAATACTAAGCCTTTGTCTTCCCACATTTTTTCTTGCCTATATAGTGGCACTCCTAAATAATATTTTTGATATATTACTTCTGTCGCTAAAGAAGGGGGATGCAAATGAATGTGTTAATAAAGCATTTGGCACATTTGATTCTACAAATGTACTGCTTTCTTTTTCACTTTCACTTGTTCCACATTTTTCACATTTATATACTGATTTGATATATTCTTTTATTTTGAATTTTGCGGGTACATATTCTATTTCTTGCCATTTTTAAAACCTCCATTAAATTTATTGTGTATTCATTTTAAATTCAATTTAATGGGGTTTCAATACGTGTTTCTATCGTGCGCTTACTATTTTTTATTTTTATCGCTTTAACTTCTTACTTAGAAGTATATGCTTTTCCATCAACTGTATAGATAATATATATTTCATCACCATCCAAATAAGTAGTTCCTAAATTTTCAATTTTTTGATTTTCACCATAACCTTCTAATTTTTTCCACTTTGAATCTTCTACTCTATAGACTTCTCCTTCTGACGTTAATATCGTCCATGCATAATTTATAAATAAATTGATTTCTTTTGCATTTGTTATATTTTCAATTCTTACTGGTAAGCTTTGATGATCCTCATCTTCTATTCCTAATTTTCCGTAATTATATCCCCACACATATATATTTCCTGTTGTTACTTTAGCACATGCTCCACTTCCAGTTGCAGACAAATCATCTATATCAGATAAGTCACTTATTAAAGTCGGTGTACTCTGATAGGTAAAATTACCTACTCCTAATCGTCCGTCTCTATTTTCTCCCCATGCATATAATACTTTATTTTTTGTTTGCGCATATGCACAACGCTCTCCGAAATATAATTTATCAACATTTTTCAAATTTTCTATTTTGGCTGGTGTACTTTGCACACTTATATCTCCTAGACCTAACAATTCAGATCCCCAAACATATATTTCTCCACTTGTTGTTTTTACATATACACTATATCCATAAGTATATATTTCTTCTACTTTAGGTAATCCTTCTACTTTTACAGGTGCATTTTGAGTCTTTGTATTTCCTATTCCTAATACATTATAACCATTTGCACCTCCCCATGCATACAATTCTCCTGTTGCCAATTGTGCATATGCGGCATAAGAACTACTCGTACTTGATGTATACAATTTCTTCACATTTTCCAAACCTTCTATTTTTACTGGGCTGCTCTGGTCTATTCTACTTCCTATTCCCAACATTCCATTATCATTATTTCCCCATGAATATAGATTTCCATTTGTTGTTAGTGCATAAATACTATATCCATATTTCTGACTTCTATAAAATGTACTATATTGATAATATATTTCTTTTACATTTGTTAATGTTTCCACCTTTACTGGCGTACTTTGGTCTATTTTATTTCCTATTCCTAATTGGCCTTCTTTATTTTTTCCCCATGCATATACTTCTCCAGTTATTGTTTTAGCAAATACACTTAAATCACAACGATATATTTTTTCTACATTTTTTAAGCCTTCTATTTTTACTGGTGTACTTTGATTTTCTAGATTTCCAATTCCCAATTGTCCATCTTCATTATTTCCCCATGCATACACATCTCCATTACTATTAATTACATATCTTGTATTATAACCATCATATGTTGATTTTATTCTACCTACTTCTGTTATTTCTTCTCCTATTTTAGCCTCTTTCCATACCTTTTCTTCTTGTGTATCCATTTCCATCTTTACAAGTTTTTTGCTTTCTGTAACTCCATAATTTCCCATCAACTTTATAATTTTGTTATCTGAACCTTTAGCAGTAGTTGTTATATTTCCATTTTTTTCTATATCATATTCACCATAGTCGCCTGCATATGTCCATGGTCCATTCCCTGTTAATGGCCCATTTAAATTACTTTTTGTAAATGCATCTTGTAAATTTCCTGTTGTTAATTCTCCTTCGCCTTCTATTGTTGCACTTGATACTGCCATTTTAACACTTTCATCTTCTTGTGCCATTGCTGTTTTCTCCTTTGCATCATTTGCTCTTGCAAATATTCCTGTATTGGTTAATGCTGATATTGTAATTCCTGCTAATATTAGCAAAATAATTATGGTTATTACTAACGCAATCAATGTTATTCCTTTTGTTTCTTTCATTTTCTAAACCTCCTAGTAATTAATATCTTGTCCATTATCTTGACCAAAATTTTATTTTAAAATTCTTCAAAATAAAAATTTCTATATTATTAGTCTGTTTAGTTCTATTATTATTTTATTTTTTCCGCTTCCTAAAGTGTAGTTCTCTACAGCTACAGGAGTTTTAGAATATATTTTATTCATTTGTGTACCTCTCCTTTTCTTACATTTAAAGTATATCACACTCAAAATATAAAATTCAAGTATTCTAGGCCTTGTAATATAAATGTAAAAATGCAGAAATATTGCTGTAATGTTTCTGTATTACAATTCTAAAACTAACTTGTTTACAATACTTAAATTCACAATTTTAAAGTCCAGTTCTGTAAATATAAAAGTGTCCTAAATCCACACTACCTAAATCCACACTACCTCTTGACTTTTTTTTAAGAACAATATATTATAATAGTAGAAATTTTAAGAAGGATGTTGATTATTATGTTTAATATTATAATGAAATTGTTAATGTTGATATTTATTCTATTAGGAATTACTTTAATATATGATGCTAGAATAATAACAAAAAGATTCTTTAGTTTTGGAGACCAAAATGAGGGTAGCACAGGTCTAAAAATTTTAGGTTTCATACTAGCAATTATCGGAGGAATTGTTTTATTATTTTTAACATAAATACCTATTACACTATTTTCGAAAAAAAATAAACCTTATAAACATTGATTCTTCAATATTTGTAAGGTATTATTTTTGGTGCAGATGAAGGGACTCGAACCCCCACGCCGTTGGCACTGGTTCCTAAGACCAGCGCGTCTACCAGTTCCGCCACATCTGCATTTCTATTGACATTAACTATAATAGCACATTTCATATTTCTTTGTCAATAGAAATCACACAAAAAAATGAATTTTTATTTTTGTTTTAATCTTAAATATCCAAGTTCAACCCAACTATTATATGCAAGATTAATCTTAAATACCAACTTAGGCTTAGCACCAGCCCTATTTTTATCAACAACACAAGCATAGTATCTAACATCAGGGTCTTCTGATTTTTCCAAATTGAAAAACTTAGTGTCCACCTCTTTTAAAGAATATTCGTATTCATCTAAATGTTCTCTTGTTATTTGTTTAAATAAGCATAATGTGTCTAAAACTTCCTTAACAGTCCTACTAACAGCTAAATCATTAACATCTAAATTAATTGGTGATGTTGCATTTTCTGCTAATTGTAATGAAGAACATATAAAAATATTAAAGTTCTGTGCTAAGTTTGAAAGTATAGTTGCTGTTTTCTTTATTTCTTCTGGATTTCCAATATTGCTTGTGTCTGTTTTTAGTGTATCATAAAATACATATTCAATATGCTCTTTATAATAATAATTTATAATAACTTTTTTTAGTTCATCATTTGTATGGTCTGTAATATTAATAAAATATATAGAATTATTTATTTGTTTACTAACCCAGTCAATTGCTTTTATAGTTTTGTTAAAGTCTGATGAAATTTTAAAAAGTCTTCTTACAAATTTTCCTTGTGTCTCTCCGTCCTCTTTTAAAACATAACCATGTTTGTCTACTTCAACATCTTTTTTATTATCTGGTCTAAATTTAAATTCCAATAATTCAGTTTCTGATATATGTATATTCTGACCATGTAGTTTCTGTATTTCTGGGTTGTTAAGAATTGTTGTAATTAGGCATAACTTCATTTTTTCTTCAGACATTTCGTTTGATATTACTAATACTTTTTTTTGATGTACTAATGCTGTATATGCTGCTATGTCTATAGTCAACCTACTTTTACCGTTATTAGATGGCATTGCATATGCCATTGTTTCGCCTCTTCTTATTCCTTTAAATACTTCTGTTAATACTGGAAATGGATATGCTAAACCATTTGATAATTCGTTTTCTCCACTTTCTAAAAATTCTACAAGTTCATCACTTAATACTGATGATTTAAATTTTTGTGTTACTCTTACTTGTTCGATTGTATCTTCTACTTCTTCTGGTGACATTTTGTCATATAAATCGTAGTTTGTTATTTCTACAATTTTTTCTTGAACCCTTCTTTCTGGTGTTTCTGTGTATGCTTTTCGAAGAATAAATAATTTTTTTAATTCATCATATACTTTTTCAATATTATATTCTTTTTCTCTTACAGCTTTTCTAAGCTGATTTTTTAATTCATATACAGCTTCAGAGTCTTTTGAAAAGTTGAATTTATCCTTTGCTTTTTCTGATGAATATTTTGAGCCTTCATTGAATAATACACTTTTATAAATGTTTAGCATTTCTGGGTCTTCAAAAATACATTCTTCAAATATAAAATAATATTTTGAAATTAATTTTGGGTTGTCTAATAGCATTCCTATAAAAATCTTTTCTAAATCTGGATTACTTAGTTGTTGTGGGTATGCTCCGTCATCTTCTTCCTCTTCTGGACCTAGCTCTAAAAGTTCTTCTTGCTTAGCTTTGGCTTTTTCTTCTTTGTCTTTTAGTTCTCTCATTTTACTTAATGCTTCTAAAAAATTTCCTTTTGCTAGTGCTTCTCTAATACTAGCTATCTCTAAGCTGTTTTCTTTTGTAACTTCAATGCTGTCTAATAAATCATATATTTTATCGATATTTTCCATAATTTTCTTCCTTTCGCTCACTTCGTTCGCTCATCGTCATCCAAAATTCTTCGAATTTTGTCTGCCAAATCTTGGGTGTTCACTCATCGTCATCCAAAATTCTTCTTTTAATTTAGTCTTTCAATTACTTTAGCAAGCATATCTTTGTATTTCTCTAATTTGTCTTTTTCTTCTTGTATTTTCTTTTCTGGTGCTTTGTTTACAAATCCTGGATTTGAAAGCATTTTTTCACATCTTACAACTTCGCCTTCTAATTTAGCTTTTTCTTCTTCTAGTCTCTTTCTTTCTTCTTCCATATCAACTAAGTCTTCAAGTGGCATATATAATTCAATTCCATCTTTTAAAATACTTATTGCGTTTTCTGGTATTCCAGCTTTGTCTTTTTGAACTACTATTTTCTCTCCAAGTCCTAGTTTTAAGATAAAGTCTTTTGCTTCCCAAATTTCATTTTCATATTTTTTTGTTACAAATATTAATTCTGATTTTTTTGATGGGTGAATATTCATATTTGCTCTTACATTTCTTATTTCTGTAATAATTTCTTTTATTTTTTCAACTGTTTGTTCCTCATCATCAAATGCAAATTTTTCTCTTATTGTTGGCCATTTTGATACTATTAAGTCTGCTTCATTGTATTTTACTAGTTTGTCATAAATTTCTGATGTTACAAATGGCATAAATGGATGTAATAATTTTAGTGATGTTCCAAATACATAATTTAATATATCACTTACAGCAACTTTTGTTTCTTCATTTTCGCTATAAATTCTTGTTTTAACCATTTCGATATACCAGTCACAGAATTCGTTCCAGATGAAGTTATAAATTTTGTCAATTGCAATTCCTAAATCATAATTTTCAATATTTCTTGTTATGTCTGCCACTAATTTATCTAATTTGTTTAGTACCCATTTATCTTCTATTGTTAATAATTTAAAATCATAATTTCCATTATTATACCAATTATCATGGAATTTTTTTACTTTTTCTTCATCTGGTGTATTCATTATTATGAATTTAGCTGCATTCCAGATTTTATTTGCAAAGTTTGATGCTTGTTCTAGTTTTTCTGGCATATATCTAATGTCATTTCCCATTGTTGTTCCAGAAAGTACAGAGAATCTTAATGCGTCTGCACCATATTGGTCAATTATTTCAATTGGATCAATTCCATTCCCTAATGATTTTGACATTTTTCTTCCTTGTGAATCTCTTACAATTCCATGTACAACAACATCTTTAAACGGATTTTTGTCTGTCAATTCTAAGCCTTGTGTCATCATTCTTGATACCCAGAATGTTATAATATCATATCCTGTAACTAATACATTTGTTGGATAAAATGTTTTATAGTCTTCTGATTCTGTGTTTGGCCAACCTAATGTTGAGAATGGCCATAATGCTGAACTAAACCATGTATCTAATGAATCTTCGTCTTGGTGTAATTTATTAGAGCCACATTTTTCACATTTTTCTGGCATTTGTTTTGATACATGCATATGTCCACATTCATCACAATAATATACTGGTATTCTGTGTCCCCACCACAATTGTCTTGATATACACCAGTCTTGTATATTATCTAACCAGTTAAAATACATTTTTTCATATCTTTTTGGAACAAATTTAACTTCGTCATTTCTAACTGCATCTGCCGCTCTTTTTGCTAAATCCTTCATTGATACAAACCATTGCTCTGAAATTCTTGGTTCTATTGTATTGTGGCATCTGTAACATTTTCCAACATTGTGTGTATAGTCTTCTATTTTTACTAAGTTTCCTAATTCTTGTAGTTTTTCAACAATTAGTTTTCTAGCCTCAATTGCTGGCATTCCTTTATATTCCGGAACTAAATCGCCCATAATTGAACTGTCATCAAATACTTCTATAATTTCTAAGTTATGTCTTAATCCTGCTTGATAATCATTTGGGTCATGAGCTGGTGTTATTTTAACACATCCTGTTCCAAATTCTTTTTCAACAAATTCGTCTGCAATTATTGGAATTTCTTTGTTCATTATTGGTAAAATACATTTTTTACCTACTAAGTCTTTATATCTTTCGTCATCTGGATGTACTGCAACTGCTGTATCTCCAAGCATTGTTTCAGGTCTTGTTGTTGCAACTATAATATATCTATCTTTTTCACCTGCAATTTGATATCTAATATGCCATAAATGTGATGGCTCGTCTTCATATTCAACTTCTGCATCAGAAATTGTTGTATGGCATGATGGACACCAGTTTATCATTTTTTTGCCTTTATAAATTAAACCTTTATTATATAATTTTATAAATTGCTCTAAAACCGCTTCTGATAGTCCCTTGTCCATAGTAAATCTGTTTCTGTCCCAGTCACAAGAACATCCTAGTCTTTTTTGTTGTTTTTGAATTGTTCCACCATATTCTTTAGTCCAAGCCCATGCTCTTTCTAAAAATTGTTCTCTTGTAATATCTGCTTTTGTTAAGCCTTCTTCCTCTTTCATTTTTGCAACAACTTTTACTTCTGTTGCAATTGCTGCATGGTCTGAGCCTGGAAGCCATAATGTGTTGTATCCTTGCATTCTTTTGAATCTTATTAATATGTCTTGTATTGTGTCATCTAATGCATGCCCCATGTGTAATTTTCCTGTTACATTTGGTGGTGGCATCATTATACAATAACTTTGTTTTGTTTTGTCCATACTTGGTTTGAAGTATCCTTTTTCTTCCCATTCTTGATATAACTTTTCTTCAAAATCTTTTGGATTATATTTGTCATTTAATTTTTTTTCCATTTTTTCTTTTCCTCCTCCGGGATTTAGGGACGTTCCTTTTTTTCCCTTTTTTAAGGGATTAAGGGACAGCCCTTTAATCTTTTATATTTTTTTCATAATCAAGCAATTTTTCCTTAGTATTGATAATGTTTATTCCAAATATTTTTTCAAAAACTTACCTGTATAACTTTGTTCATTTTTGCAAATCTGTTCTGGTGTGCCGACAGCAACAACCTGTCCTCCACCATCTCCGCCTTCTGGTCCTAAGTCAATAATATGATCACAAGTTTTTATTAAATCTAAATTATGTTCAATAACAATAATTGTGTTTCCTGTATCTACTAATCTTTGCAAAATATCAACCAATCTATGAACATCTGCAATATGAAGTCCTGTAGTTGGCTCATCTAAGATATATAAAGTTTTTCCTGTTGCCCTTTTTGAAAGTTCTGTTGCAAGTTTAACTCTTTGTGCCTCACCACCAGATAATGTTGTTGATGGTTGTCCTAGTTTAATATAGCCCAAGCCAACATCATATAAAGTTTGAATCTTTTGTTTTATTTTTGGTATTTTATCAAAAAATTCCAAAGCTTCTTCAACTGTCATGTCAAGCACATCTGCTATATTTTTGCCTTTATATTTAACTTCTAATGTTTCTCGATTATATCTCTTTCCTTTACATACTTCGCATGGCACATATACATCTGGCAAAAAGTGCATTTCTATTTTGTGAACTCCATCGCCATTACAGCTTTCACATCTTCCGCCTGCCACATTAAAACTAAATCTTCCTTTTTCAAATCCACGTAGTTTTGCTTCGTTTGTTCCTGCAAAAATATCTCTAATTAAATCAAATACTCCTGTATATGTTGCTGGGTTTGAACGTGGTGTTCTTCCTATTGGTGATTGGTCTATATTTATTATTTTGTCTATGTTTTCTAGTCCTTTTACTTCTTTGCATTTTCCTGGTTTTTCTGATGAGCCATTTAGTTCTTTTGCAATTGTTTTGTATAGTACTTCATTTACCAATGTTGATTTTCCTGAGCCTGAAACTCCTGTAACACATGTAAATACACCTAATGGAAATTTTACACTTATATTCTTTAAATTATTTTCTGTTGCATTTTTTACTTCAATTGCTTTTGATTTTACAACTTTTCTCCTTTTTTTAGGAATTTCTATTTTCTTTCTTCCACTTAAGTATTGACCTGTAACAGAATCTTTTACTAATTTTACTTCTTCTGCTGTTCCTTGTGCCATAACATTTCCACCATGTACGCCAGCTCCGGGACCAATATCAATAATTTGGTCTGCTGCATACATTGTGTCTTCGTCATGTTCTACTATTAATAAAGTGTTTCCTAAATCTCTTAATTTTTTAAGTGTTGCAATTAATTTGTCATTATCTCTTTGGTGAAGCCCAATGCTTGGCTCGTCCAAAATATACATAACACCTGTAAGTCCTGAGCCTATTTGAGTTGCTAATCTAATACGTTGAGCTTCCCCTCCTGATAGTGTTCCGGCACTTCTTGATAGAGTTAAATATTCAAGCCCTACATCTATTAAAAATTGAAGCCTTTTATTAATTTCTTTTAAAATCATGTCTGCAATCATAGTTTCTTTTTCGGTTAATTTTAATGTGCCTAAAAATTCTTTTAAAGCTTTGATTGACATATCTGTAACTTCATTTATGTTTTTATCATTTATTTTTATACACAATATTTCTTTCTTTAAACGTGCTCCATTGCAAGTATAGCAATGTGAATTTGTCATATACATTTCGTAAAAAGTTCTCATTCCTTGTGATTTTGTTTCACTATGACGTCTATCAAGTGTAGGTAAAACGCCTTCAAATGGAGCTGTAAACTTTCTTACGCCAGCAGCAGATGAATATTCAAAATCAATTTTTTCGTCACCTGTACCATATAATATTTTTTCCATAAACCATCTTGGTAATTTTTTAATTGGAACGCCCTTTATCTCTACTCCATAATGTTTTCCAATGCTTTCAAAATACATTTTTGCCATTGTGTCGCCCTTTTTCATTGTACTTGCACCAAATGCTTTTATTCCATCATATAGTGTTTTGTTTTTGTCTGGAACTATTAGGTCTTCATCCATTTTCATTAGATATCCTATACCCATACAAGTTGGACAAGCACCATATGGGTTGTTGAATGAAAACATTCTTGGTGTAATTTCTGGAAAACTGAAACCACAATCAGGACATGCATAATTTGAACTGTATAAAATTGTTTTGTTCTCTTCTCTTGTTATAACATTTACTAATACTAAATTTTCTGCATGTTTTAGTGCTATTTCAACAGATTCTGTAAGCCTACTTCTTATTTCTGGCTTCACAACTAATCTATCAACAACCAATTCAATTTCATGTTTTTTATTTTTGTCTAATTTTATTTCATCTGATAAATCATAAACTTCTCCGTCAATTCTCGCTCTTACAAATCCGTCTTTTTGATATCCTTCTAATTGTTTTACAAATTCACCTTTTCTACTTCTTACAACTGGAGCTAGTATTTGAATTTTTGTACCTTCTTCTAATTCCATAATATTGTCAACAATTTGGTCAATTGATTGCTTTTCAATTTTTTTGCCACAGTTTGGGCAATATGGTATACCTATATTCGCATATAGTAAACGAATGTAATCATATATTTCTGTTACTGTTCCAACTGTTGAACGTGGGTTTTTTGATGTTGTTTTTTGGTCTATTGATATTGCTGGTGAAAGTCCTTCGATTGATTCAACATCTGGTTTTTCCATTATTCCTAAAAATTGTCTTGCATATGAAGATAAACTCTCAACATATCTTCTTTGGCCTTCTGCATATAATGTGTCAAATGCTAATGATGATTTTCCTGAGCCTGAAAGTCCTGTTATTACTACCATTTTGTCTCTTGGTATTTCTAGATTTATATTTTTTAGATTGTGCTCTTTTGCACCTTTTATTATTATTTTGTCATTCATTTTTATCCCTCTTATCATTCCATTTTTGAAATAATTTATATATTTAAAATCATTCTAACCTTTTGTTCTAAAAGCCATGTTTATTATACTATATTTTGTCTGTAAAAACAATGGTTTGGTAAATGTTTTATTTTGATTTTTCTGACATTTTAGGAAAATCTTCAAAAATATTGTTTTTTGCACTTTTTAGTAACTCACTAACTACTTTCCAGACCATATCTTTAGTTTCATTATCAATATTCTTATAAGAAGTCATCATTGTTCTAGCACTAGAAAACCAATTATTTTTTATTTCTTTCATAGTTTGTGCATCTGTTGTATTTAAAATATCAAAAACAACATCTATAACCTGTTCTCTTTTAGCAGGCTCAACCTTTTCCAGCCACTCTTTAATGGTTTTGTCAACAAATTCACTTCCATTTGTTACTTCTTCTAGAGTTACAAATTCTTTTCCTATTACCTGCCAACTATACAAATCATGTTGCATTATTCCTTTTTGTACACTTTCTACAACAGTATATTTTTCTTTGTGGTTCATTAATCTTCCTATAATAGATGATTGTGGAATATATGTATGAACTTTTTTTATCATTTCTTGATATTCTGGTGTTTCTATTACATCTTCGCAAAATCCTGGTCCATCATTGTTATATATATTTATTATTCTATCTTTTATTTCTTGATTTGCAAATGTTGCAGCATATACTGCTATGTTTCCACCTTTTGAATGTCCACCAATTCTTATTTTTTTATCTGGATATTCTGTAGCAATCATTTCTAAATATTTTTTTGCTGATATTTGTGATGCTATATGGCTTTTAAAACTCATATTTAAATCTTCTTTCCAGCCAACTATTGTGTTGTCTGTTCCTCTATATGATATAAATATAGTATTATCTGGCATTATCAATGTTATTGCTGAAAATTGTTTTTCTTGTTCTGCATCTATTTTATTTACATATTTTGTTGCAATCATTTTTCCAAAACGTTCTGATTTTCCCATTAGTGGAAATAAGTCTACATCGTCTTTCCATAAAATTGGTAATTTGCTTATATCTTGTTTTTGAAATCTTTCATTTAATTCTTCTATTGTGCTAGTTTCATTTTCTTTTATTATTTTATCAAATGGAAGATACGAAAATCTTGATAATATTAAGTTATCGATTTCATTAAATTTTGATTTTTCTAAGTTTATGTCACCTCTCCATTTTATATAATCACATATATTTGCCATTTTTATCTCCTCCTTTTGACTTCTTTAATTGATATTTCTGTGTTAATTTTAAATTATTTTATAAAAATTGTAAAGAGGTACAGAACAAAAAAAGTAGCTTTAATGCTACTTTTTTTAACTTATGCAAGTCCATATTTCTTTTTGAATTTGTCTGCTCTTCCTCCAACTGTTTCTTGTCTTAAATTTCCTGTCCAGTATGGATGACATTTTGAACAAACGTCTACTTTTATATCTTTTTTTGTTGAACCAACTTCTAAAACATTTCCGCATGCGCATGTGATTGTTGTTTGGTTGTATGTTGGATGTATTCCTTCTTTCATTTTATTTTCACCTCTTTTTCGTTTTTTTACATGACTATTGTCTATAATAACATATTATCTATATTTTTTCAAGTATTATTTTTGAGTATTTTCATTTTTTTCTTCATTGAATATGTATTGTGCTGATTGTAACATTTCTTTGTTTAATGATAGTTTGTGCACTAGCTTATTCATAACGTTGAAAACACATGCTATTATTAGTATTAGCATTCCTATTTTTTTCCAATATTTTTTTAGCATATTTCTTACTCCTTTTTTAATAATACACTATTATTATAATGTTTTTTAGATAAATTGTCAATGAATTTTTTAGTTTTTTTCACTAATCTCTTCCTATTTCCAACAAAATGTGATAAAATACTTGCAGTTTATATATCAAAAGAAAAATTAGGAGGAATAATCATGGAATTTAACAAATGCAGTAGATGTGGAAGCTTTTACATATCAAACAACAATGTATGCCCAAAATGTCAAACAAAAGACACATTAGAATTTGAAACTTTCAAATCATACATTCAAAAAAACGGACTAACAGAAAACCTAGAAACTATCTCAGGAGAAACTGGAATAACAATAAAAAATCTAAACAGATTTTTAAACTACTCTGAATTCAATAACGAATTCAAAAACAATAAAAATATAAAACTATAATATATGTTACACTTCAAATCAATATAATGTTGTAGCACATATCATAAAATAGAAAGGACGATTTAACAATGACAAACGTATTTAATATTTTAGAAGAAAGAGGATATATTGAGCAAATGACTCATCCTGCTGAAATAAAAGAACTTTTTGGAAAAGAACGTGTTCCATTTTACATTGGAATTGACCCAACAGCAGATAGCTTACATGTTGGACACTTTGTTTCTTTAATGGTTGCAAGTCATATGCAAAAATGTGGACATAAACCAATCATATTAGTTGGTGGTGGAACAGCTACAATTGGTGACCCATCTGGAAAAACTGATATGAGAAAAATGATGACAAGAGAAACAATTGACCATAATGTTGAATGTATCAAAAAACAAATTGAAAAATTCATTAGTTTTGAAGGCGAAAATGCTGCAATTATTGTAAACAATGCAGACTGGCTTTTAGATTTAAACTTTGTTCAATTTATGAGAGATATTGGAAGCCTATTCTCTGTTAACAAAATGCTTGCAGCTGAATGTTACAAACAAAGAATGGAAACTGGTTTAACATTTTTCGAAATGAGCTATATGCTTATGCAATCTTATGACTTTTTACATTTATATGAAACATATGGATGTAAATTAGAAATGGGCGGAAACGACCAATGGTCTAACATTCTAGGTGGTGTTGATTTAATTAGAAGAATTGGAAAAGATGATTCTTATGGTTTAACTTTCAAGCTTCTTACAACAAAAGAAGGGAAAAAAATGGGAAAAACTGAAAAAGGTGCTTTATGGCTAGACCCCAAAAAAACTTCACCATATGAATTTTATCAATATTGGAGAAATATTGAAGATGAAAGTGTTGAAAATGTTTTGAAATTATTAACATTCTTGCCTATAGATAAAATAAAAGAACTTGCTTCTTTAAAAGATGAACAAATTAATGAAGCTAAAAAAATTGCTGCATTTGAAATTACAAAATTAGTTCACGGCGAAGAAGAAGCTAAAAAGGCTGAAGAAGCTGCTAATGCCCTATTTACTGGTAAAGGTAATTTAGATAATATGCCTACAGTTAAACTAGAAAATAGAAATATTTCAATTTTGGATGCTATTATTTTAACTGGTATTGCCCCTTCTAAAGGCCAAGCTAGGACTTTGGTTAATCAAGGTGGTATTTCTTTGAATGATAATAAAATTTCTGATGTGAATTATGTTCTTTCAGATGTTGATTTTAATGATGGTTATGCTATTTTGAAAAAAGGCAAAAAAGTATTTTATAAATTAGTATAAAAAAACAGGATTAAGGGGCTACTCCCCTAAGTCCTGCTTTTATTTATATATTTTTTTATAAGAGATTATTATATATTAATATTAAAGAAAAAGTCCCAATGGAAGACCCAAAGAAGCATTTTTTCTGAAATATTAATATATAATAATCTCTTTTGATAAAATAAAAAGGACTTAGGGGTGGTAGCCCCTTAATCCCTTTTGGTTATTCTACTATATTATTTTCTTCAACTACATTATTTACTTCATTAACTTCATTCTTAATCTCAGCCTTTTTCTTATCTTCCTTAGCCTTTTCAGTCTCCAAAGAATCAATTAAACTTTGTAATTTTTTAATATCAGAGCCCATAAGTTCCCAATCCTTATTATCAGTAGATTCAGACAAGTTCTTATTAGCCTTAACAATTGCATCAATCAAACCATCTATATCATCAGTATTTTCAACCTCAATATTAGACGCTTCTTTTGAAAGTAAATTCTTTAATGCTGCATCCAAATTATCACCAATTGCAACTTTATTACCTGATGCCACAACAACCTTTTTAAGCACTGGTATTTTAGATTCTTCATTCAACATTGTTTGATAAATTGATTCTACATATAATAGTGTGTTGTTTACTGGAACAACTACCATATCCTTTGTAACCTTTGTCCCACTTGTATTCAAACTTTGAATTTCAGAATATATTGTTTCATCTTGCTCAATTTGATTATCTAATTGCATTGGTCCCAAAATATTACTATCTTGTGAAAATTTGTATAATTTTAATTTATTTGAATTTCCATCTGTTGTTCCTACTAAATATGAAATTAAATTTTGCTTTGATTCTGGTGTATAAATTTGTATTAAACCAATTTCATTTTTTCCGTCATTGTTAACCATTGTGTAATATGGCTTTAATTCTGTTCCTGTTGATTTTGTTACATTTGTTGTATTGTATTTCGCTAAACTCCATACGTCATCTGTTCTGTATAATACATCTGGTTTTACATTGTGATATATTTTTAATAATTCGGCTTGAACATTATATAGAAATTCTGGATAAATGAAATGTTCTGATATATCTGTTGGTATTTCTGAATTTATGTCTTCAAATACTGTTGGATATATGTTTCTATACGCCATGGCAATCGGGTCTGTTTTATCTGTCACATAAAATTTCATTGTACCATCATATGCATCTATTATTACTTTTACAGAATTTCTGATGTAATTGATTTTTTCTTTTATTCCATCATGCTCTATTGCAGTATATTGTGAATATGGATAATCACTTGAAACTGTGTACGCATCTAATACCCATACTGTTTTACCATCTTCTGTTACAACTGTATATGGATTTTCGTCATATATTAAATATGGCATTGCTTCTTTTGCTCTTTTAATTATATTTCTATTTATTAAAATTTTGCTGTCTTTGTTTATTTCTGTTGAAAATGCTAAATTCAAGTCCCCTGTTCTAATTCCTAAAATTAATCTATCAAGAAATCCAAGTTGTAAACCTGCATTACCATTATATGTTGATGTATGCTCTAATCCGTATTCGTCTGTGTAATCATATTCTTGTTTGTTTTTTACATTTGTTGCTATTGCATTGTTCGTTTCTAGTCCAAAGTAAATATCTTGAGTTTTTGTTCCTAATTGTTCATCTTTTCCAGATACATCTTTTTGGATATAGTTCAAACTTCCTGTTGCAGTTACAGATGTTGCATCTATTGCAATTTGACCTTTTCCATGTGTATATTCATATGTTTTGCTATTATATGTTCTTCCAGAGTTTGTAACTTCTCTTGGTGCTAAATATAAAAGCTTGTCCTCTCCTGAGATTTTATATTTTGCAATATTTGCATTTCTATATGTGTAATATCCTGTTCCTGTTTGATTATCGTCTAATGTTTTTAATACAACATCTTGATTTACTAATCTTGTATTATTTATTACCTCTGCATTTTCATTAACTTCATTTTGAGTTATTGTTCCAGAATTTTCTAAGTTTGATTCTTCAATGTCTATGTTATAAGCTGCCTTTGTATATTTGATGTTGTCAGCAATATAATCTTTTTCTTTATCTAATGTATTTGAATTTACAAATATCAAATTAAATACGATTATAACCATAAACATTGCAACCAAATATCCTGGTATAATTGCCAAGTTTTTAAGCACTTTTACTGTATTGTTTTTATTGAATGCTTTTATTGCTCTAATTGATGCAATAATAATTACAAATGAAAATACTAAATATCCCCATCTTTGAATCATTACATCTGTATAACTTGCACCTATAATTTCAATATTTTGTGTTGAATCAGAATCATTTTTAATTGTTAACATTTTGCTTAATGATATATTTGTTATATTCAAAGCATTCATTATAACTATTGCAATTACTACAAAAACCACATTTCTTAAGATTTTTTTGATTAATAAGCTATCTCTTACCATTTTGCCATCTACACCGTCAAAATGTCTGTTAAACACAATAACATAGTAAATTGCCATATATACTGTTAATCCTACAATTATTCCTATAAAGTATAATAATAGTGTTTGGATAAATGGTTTTTGGAACATGTAAAATGATATGTCAAAGCCAAATGCTGGGTCATTTATTCCAAATGATGTGTTACTTGCACATAATAAAAATTGTTTCATTAATGTGTTTGAAACTAATGTGCTTACAATTACTGATGCTACAAACGATATTGATTTATTCAATAATTTTGGCATTTCTTTGTTTTCTTTTTCAAAAAATGGTTTTAAACCCTTTTTTATTCCTCTATTTGTAAAATACATTATTATGTATAATAGTACAAAGTTAATTGCAAAAATTATATATTTGCATTTCAGATTTGTTTCAAATGCTTGTATATAGTTATCTCCTAATTCTTTATATTGTAAGTATGTCCCTCTTAAACTTGCATAACTCCCAATTGCGAATATTACTATAAATAATAATACAATAATCATCCTTGTTTTGCTCTTTTTCTTTTCCAATTTTAACCTCCTCTGTATTACCATTTTAAGAACACAGTTAGTTGAAAAACTGCCTTCCTAAAGGTAATTTACAAAATTAAATTATTGCTTTAACAAACTCTTCTGAATTAAAGATTTCCATATCATCAATTTGTTCTCCAACTCCAATAAATTTTACTGGAATTTTATTTTCTTCAACAATTCCGATAACAACTCCACCTTTTGCTGTTCCATCAAGTTTTGTTAAAACTATTCCTGTTATATCTGTTTCTTGTTTGAATGCTTTTACCTGTGAAATAGCATTTTGCCCAGTTGTTCCATCAATTACAAGTAAAACTTCTTTGTCTGCGTCTGGCATTTCTTTGTTAATAACTTTTTGAATTTTGTTCAACTCATCCATTAAATATTTTTTGTTGTGAAGTCTTCCTGCTGTATCCACTATTAGCACATCTGCTCCATTTTCTTTTGTTTTCTTTATTGCATCATATACTACTGATGCTGGATCTACTCCTTCGTCTCTTTTTACAACGTCTGCACCTGCTCTTTTAGCCCATATTTCTAATTGTTCAACTGCTGCTGCCCTAAATGTATCTGCTGCAGCAACTACAACTTTTTTACCATCTTTTGCTAGTCTATTTGCCATTTTACCAATTGATGTTGTTTTTCCAACACCATTTACTCCAACTACTAATATTATTGATGGTTTTGTGTTTAAATGTAATTCGATGTCTGTTACATCTAGTATCTTTTGCATTTCTTCTCTTAGTGCTTGTTTTACTTCTTCTTCATCTTGTATTTTTTCTTTTTTTATTCTTTCTCTTAAACTTGATATTATTTTTATTGATGTGTCCATTCCTATGTCTGACATTATTAATACTTCTTCTAGTTCGTCTAAGAAGTCTTCGTCTACTTTTCTGAAGTTTTTGAATACATTATTTATTTTTTCATCAAATGATGTTTTTGTTTTGTTTAAACCATTTTTTAATTTATCGAAAAATCCCATAGATTTTGTCCGCCTTTCTTTTTTTCATTATGATTTGTATGCATTTTCTTTTGTTTTCTTGTATTTTTCTAATATTTGTTAATGTTTTGCTAACATTTATTAGTATAGCACATTTTACCAGTTATGGCAACCCGTGATATTTTTATTTTTTTATATTACTTTTGGTGTGTGTATAATAACTTTTTAAGGTTTTGTTTTACTTATTATTTTATTATTCTTTATTGGTTAAGTTTGTGACATAAATTGTTTCTTTTTTATGCTATACCATAAAAGAGAAACTTTTTTCTCCTTTTGTCAAACTGAAAGCTTCTTACGAATCTCTTTCAGTTTGGCTTCAAAACGTTATTTACATAATATTTTATATGCTTTCTAATTTTTTACAAAATTAGAAAGTCGCCGCCAAACGGACACAGTTGGTGCCATTCACAATGTAGTTGCCCATAAAGCCATTGCCGAAGTACGCATACCACGCGCGGTTAGCATCGCCCTGCGAAGAAGACCAGTAGCCGTCGCTAAGGCTAAAGTTTACATAATTGCTTTTCGTAATTTCTAGTTTGCTTGCAAATGCCGCCCACTCTGCTCTAGATGGCACATACCATCCTTTTGCCACTTCTGTTTGTATTTGTCCCCACATATCGTTATTATTTTGAGTTCCATATTTTGAATTATTCCATTTTGATATCATTGTTGCTGTATTATCTTTTCCTTTTCCAAAATCTCTTGATGTTGTACTTGCATAATCACTCATTCCATAATTATAAGCTGCATTGTACCAATAATAAGATGTTCCTTTATTGAAATCTTCTAGTGCCATTACATAAAATCTTTCTGTTCCTGTACTATTTTTTACTGCTGTTATTACTTCTTTTTCTCCAAATTTTCCTTCATATTTTGTTTCACTTACTGTATATTCTTTCAATCCTTCTGTTACTGTTGGTATTGTATATGTTCCATCGTTATCTTCCCATTGTCCGCTTCCTCCTTTTGTCAAATCTGCATATATTATTCCATCTACTGTTCCGTCTCCATCTACATCTGCATAATACCCTATATATGTCCCTTCTGTTGTTATTGTTGTTCCTCCTGTACTTCCTCCAGAAGAAGTTTGTTTTACTGTTATTGTTATTGTTTTTTGTCCTACTGTTGTTGCTGTTCCATCTTTTCTTGTTAATTTTGCTGATACTACTATTTCACTTCCTGCTGTTGCATCTTCTTTTACTGTTACTGTTCCTGCTGTATCTACTGTTGCACTTCCTGATTCTACTTTCCATGTTACATCCTCTGTTGCTGTTGATGGTGTTACATTTGCTACTAATTTTAATGTCTTTCCTGCTTCTACTTCTGTTGATGCATTATCTAATGTTCCTATTGTTAGTCCTGTTGCATACTCTGGGTTTGTTGTTACACTTACATTTACATTTCTTGTTAATGTATTTTTTGTTTCTTTTACTGTAAAGCTGTATGTTCCTGTATTATTTTCTGTTTTTACTTCTATACTTGCCCCTGGCTCTATTGTTTGCTCTTGTGTTATTTTCTTTCCTAATGCATACAATTCTATTCCACTTGCTGGTGGTGTTATTTTTATTTCATATCCCGCTCCAGCATCTGGCACTTCTTTTAATGCCTCTTTTGATACTTTTACATCTACTCCTGTTATTGTTAATTCATAGTATTCTTCTTTTATTTTTATATATGTTTTTGTTGTTGTATTTCTGGATCTATGTCAAGTTTTTGGACACTTTTTTTGAGAATTTTTTTATTTTTTAATAGTATTTCATTTTTCTTTCATAATGCTTGCTTTTCTATTTCTTCTGGTGTTCTGTAATTTATAGCTGAGTGGATTCTTCTACGATTATACCAACTTTCTATAAATTCAAATATTACTCTTTTGGCTTCTTCAAATGTTTTATATTCATGTAAATTTACTTCTTCTTTTTTTAAGATGGCATTGAAGCTCTCCATACTTGCATTATCATATGGGTATCCTTTCTTACTGTATGAATGCTTTAAATCCAATTCTTTGAGATATCTCTCTACTTTATTAGAAGTATATTGGCTACCTAAATCGCTATGAAATATTGCTCCTGTTTTGAATTTTCCTTTATTCCTTGCGTTTTGTATTGCTTTTATTACTAGTTCTGCGTCCATTGTATCTCCATAGCTATATCCTATTACGCTCATGCTATATAAATCCATTACTATCGCTAAATACGTCCATCCTTTTTCCTTTGTATAAATATATGTTATATCTGATACTAGTTTTTCTCGTAAGCCTTCTGCCTTAAAGTTTTGAGCTAATAAGTTTGGCTTATTTGTATTATCTACTTTTCCTTTACTTCCACTCGGTCTGTATTTTTTTACTATTATTGATTTTAGCCCCATTTTCTTCATTCTTCTTGCTACTCTTTTTTGGCTTGCCTTTATTCCTCTTTTTTCTAGTGCTTTTTGGACTTTTGGCAAACCATATCTTCCTTTTGATTTTTCATACTCTTTTAGTATTTCTTTATCTAATTTTCCATTTGCTTCCTTATATCTATTTTTCTTTTTGTTTCTCTGATAATAATACTCCGAACGTGCTATTCCTAGCACTTTACACATTGTTCTAACATCATGTACTTTTTTATTATTTTCTATGAATTTTACCTTGTCTTCTATTTTGGCGTGAATATGGCAATCGCTTTTTTTAGTATTTCTAATTCTTCTTTTAATTTCAAATTTTCTTTTTTGAGTTTCTTTATTTCATGATTGCTTGTACTTTCTCCTGTGTCTGTTTTTATTTTTCCATATTCATTTATCCATCTATAAATTGTTGCATCTACTAAGCCATATTCACGTTTTAATTCACATACTGGTTTCTTGTTTTCATACAATTCCACTATCATCTTTTTAAAATCTTCATCATATACTTTTCTTTTTACCATTTCTGACACACTCCTTTCAAGTTAGTATACATAATTAATTATACACCCTCTCATTAAATGTGTCCATATATCTATTCTAACACCATATCGCTTTAACATCAAATGTTTCATTTTCTCCATCCTTTTTTTCGTTAACAAAATTCATTATCATATCCCATTGAATTCCAGAGCATAATGCACTTTGTACCTTATCTGTATTATACATATTTTTACTTATTGATTTTGCACTTGTATAATTAATATTAATCCAAACATTTGAAGCTTTTTTGCTAACTATTTTCCCATTACTATTCCCTGCATCATATCTCGATACATAAAAACCATGATATTTTAATACTGCCTCTTTTTCTGCTTCTTCATTGCTTAATGCAGTATCTATCTCAGGTTGTATCGCATCTGGTAAATATCCTGTATCTGTAAATGTTGAATTTGTTGGTGTATATTCTAAATACGATTCATAGCTACTCGGGTAATTAACATTTCTTTGATATTCTTTTTCATCTAAAATAGGAATCCATACAAATTCATTTCCTAATGAATCCATAACCACAAGTCCTTCTTCGACTTTACTTTCTCCGTCAATACTGCTTACTGAAAAACCTTCTGGTATTGGCACTTGTATTTTTTGATTTTTATAACTATCTTCATATAAGTATGTTGATGTATTCATGCTTGCTGATATTTAAATTAGTTGCTTTTGTTCTTCAATTGATGCTCTTTGTGTTTGATCTTTTGCATTTTTTGTTTGATTTATAATACCATTCTCTCCACTAATCATCGAAACACTAACACCTGCTAAAATAATTAAAACTATCATTGTTACAACTAATGAACTTAATGTAATTCCTCTTGTTTCTTTTGTTTTCATATACTTTCCCCCATTTCTAATATATCATTAAGTCATGAACTTAATGATATGTTGAAAATTGTAATAAATGTTGAAAATTCAACGTTTATCTTACTTTTCTAGTTAATTATATATAATTCAAATTCCTTATAATAAAAATACATTTTTTTCAATTACTTATATTGATTTTTTAATATTTTGTTGCTATAATAATATTGAATTTAGAATTCGTTAAGTTCATGACTTAACGAGTTTTTTGCTTATTTTAGTACCTAATAACTTTTTTATGTTAAAAAATTGAGATGAATTTATCATCTCAATTTTAATATTTTATTAAATTCTTCATAAATATTAATAATACATCGGTATATCATAACAAATTTCAAATACAATTTTAAACTTGCCATCAGCTAACCCTGTTGATTTTATATCTAATCCGTTTATTTTAACTGAAATAGAACCATTTTGTTGTATCTCTAATATTTTTTCCTCTCCCTTTTTCATAGTTCCTGCTACATTTTCATTAACATACGTTTGATCATTTTTGTATATCTTTATAGACGAATTTTCATCAAATGCACAATCCTCCATACAAACAATTTTAGCAGATTTCAACCAACATGCCATATTTCTGTCTGAATTTAATGTAATTGCATTAATATCATTTATATTATAATCGTTATATTCTTTAGATTCGTAGTTTGTTATATTTATTGGATTAATTTCATTCTTATAATTATGCAAATACATAGCATTATCTTTGAAAAAATTCGAGTAACCATTTTTTCCTATAATTATATTTTTAAAATTACCATTTTTCACATTAGTTGCAAATATTCTTCTATCTAAATCTGTACTTATTGCATCCAATTGATTTCCACTAAACTTTAAGTTTTCTACCGCATTTTCTAAATATATAAAATAACATGTATTATTTCCTAAAATTCCTTTCATCTGGTTTGAATCAATACTAATATCTTGACTTATTAAATTCAAATTTTTTTCCGATCCAATAGTTATATTTTTATTATAATTATTTAACAATGTATTCTTTTCAATGTTAATATTCTTACTAGACCAAATAATAATTCCTCCATTACCTAATTTCTTACTATTTCCTTCTATGTAATTTTCCGAAACTGTTACATTTTCGCTCCTATAATCGCTTGAATTTGAATTAGTTCCATCTATATCGATTCCATTAGAGGCATTACCACAAATTTTATTTTTAGTAATAATTGTATTTTTTGCTCCATGAAAGTTTATTCCTTCTCGTAAATCATTTGAATTTTCTCCATAACCATTATTGGCTATATAATTTTCCTTTACAGAAAAGTTTGTAAAAACACCTCCATTGCATTCTATTCCAGTACCTCCATTATCATATATACTGTTTTTACTAATTTCAACATTATTTACATTGCTAATTAAATCTATTCCCGTTCTAACATTATTATATATTTCATTGCCTGTAATTTTACCATTTTCTGAATTGTACTCTGAACGGATACCAAATATACTATTATAAAATTTATTATCTACTAAATTGTAGTTATTTACCCCATTTAGATATATACACATTGATGCATTGTTAAAAGTACAATTTTTAATATTTATATTGTTTCCATATAATTTTAAAAATTCTCGATTTTCTCTATTATTTATTCCATCAAATATAATTGATTCGAAACTAATATCTTTTACGTTCTTTTCAAATTCAATAAAAGAATCACCAAAATCTGCTATAAATTCCGTATTATCAGATCCCGTTACATAAATTTTTTTAGTAACTTTTACTTTATTGTTAACAATATACTTTCCTTTTGGTATGTATATATTATCAAAATTTGAAAACGCATAGTTTAATATTTCTGTTTCATCATTAACTCCATTACCATATGCACCTACTTGTTTTAAATCAATTTTGTTATTAATAGAATATAACATTGCACATAAACCATTATCTAAAGCTATATATTTTTTTTCGTCTAAATTAATACCACTATTATTAATAATTTTATAATATGCACTACCACCTATATCTTCACTATAATACCCTAGTGTTCTAACATATAAATTCTCTTTTAAACTTACATCTTTTTTCATTTCATATATTGATGAATAAGTTGCATAAGTATTTATATCCAATTTATCTATTGATAATATTTTTTGTTCTTCTCCATCAATTCTTACTAAATAATTTTTATATATACAATAAAAATCATTATTATTACCTGTAGTTTCTAAATTCAAGGCTTGTGAAAAATAATCTTTGCATGTTTCCACATCTTCCAATGTTTTATTAATCTTATAATTTTGCAGTTCCATACTAATAGCCTCATATATTCCTGCATATTCGTTTTCTTCCTTACTCTTACTAGCATTCCTTAAAATACCATTCTCACCGCTCAGCATTGTTATTGTTATTCCTGATAATATTAATAAAACAATTATCATTACAACTAATGATATTAATGTAATTCCTCTTATTTCTTTTGTTTTCAATATATTCACCTCTTCTAAAATTATCATTAAGTGATGTACTTAACGAGCTTCAAGCTAAAAAGATTATAACAATAAAAGATAGAAAAATCAATAAAAAACTAATAAAATCTGTTACTATTCAGACTAAGCATTAGAAAAAGATCCAAATATTTATGCATTAATTGGATTTTTTTCATATTTTTTATATATTTCACCATAAAAATCTTTTCCTTGTTTCTTTAATGTCATTATTATACTTTTTATATTGAAGAAATTTGTTGCTTGTTCTAAATTACCAAAATATCCTGAAATCTTTTGTTTGATTTTTACATTCCTTAAATCTCTTTCAGATAAATTATTATCAAATGGTACTGTGAAATCTTTTAAAAATTTTATATGATTTTCTTTATATTTGCTTAATCTATTTAATAATCTTTGTTCTTCTTGTTTTAAAAATCTTTTCTTTATTTTTTTATTTTCTTCATATCCTTCTTTCAAGATTTCATCATATCTTTCTTCATATTTTTGTATCTTTTCTAATGGTATCTCTTTAACTCCTTCTTCTATTATTTTTTTTCGATGCTCGTTTAATGAACACAAAAATGAACGCATTTTTAATGCCCATTTATGTGTTGTATTTTCAAAACAGCCTTTTAAATATCTTGAAATATGTACATTACATTCTATATGCTCATTTCCATAATTATATATTACTGTTTCATGGTCATGCACTATATTTCCTGTATACTTATTTAATATTCCTGTTTCTTCTATATATTTTTTTGCCTTTCCATATGTTGGTACTAAATATGCATATTCTTCTGTTGAATAATTTCGTACACACATATTTCTATTTGCACATCTTAATGTTGTTGCATCTGTATACATTAATTCTGAATTTAATAAATTTTCTTTTATTTCATTTCTTTCATTTTCGGTTTTATTACTTAATTCCTTTATAAAATTCACTATACTCTCATTTGATATATTTATTTTCCCATGACTAATACAACTAACTAATTTTGTTAGTCTGTCTATTGCTATTATTCCTTCTGTATTTAATATTGTACATAATGTTTTTACTTCTGAGCCATATTGTACATCTGTTTTAAATTCTTTTGGTATATTATATTTTCCTTTTTCATCTTTATAAAATCTATATTCTTTTGCTATTGTTCTTACTTCAATATCTATTATATATTTTGACACAAATTCCCCTTGTGGCTTTCCTACATTTATTATTTTATGTTCTATTTCTTTATTTTTTATCTTCTTAACTATTTCTGACTTCTTTAATCCAGCTCCTTTATGTCCTTTTTGCCCACCTTTTGTTTTATTACTTTTTTCTCTATTATTTGGAATATTCTTTTTGGTATCTGTTGATGGTGGCTTTGAAGAATTGTCACTATTATTATTAATGATTTTCTTTAATCTATCATTATCATCTCTTAATTTTTCATTTTCTTTTTCTAATTTCTGAACTTTATTTTCTAATTTTTCTAATTTTTCTATTTTTTCATTTAATTCTTGTTTTTCTTTTTTGGCTTTTTTTCTTTCTTCTTTAATCTCTGATGATAAATCATCACATTTTTTTATCATATCTTGTACTTGTTTGAATAAATCTTTACTATAATCTGGTCTATATGCCATAATTTATCACGATCCTTTCTGTAATATTATTATATAACATTATAAAGAAAAAGTCTGTAACATTTATATATCATTACTCTTACAGATTCTTTACAGACTATGTTTTAGACTAATTTTATTTAATTATTTCCACAATTTATTAACTATTCATTTTCTTTTAGTCTGAATAGTAATAATTTTTTTAGAAAAATTTATAATATCTCTTTTCATTTCATAATTATTTGTGGTAAAATTGTCCATAGAAAACCCTCCATTTTTTGTTTAGTGTATTTTTTTTTAATCAACTTAATTATACTAAAACAATGGCGGTTTTTCTTTATTTTCACATAAATTTCATAATTTTGTGGATAACGTTTCGGAATATTTTCAAAAAAGACCGAAACTTAAAATTTTTTTTTGTATTTTTCTGTAAATATTCTTTTTAAAATTTTATACCTATTTTCATTGAAAATTAAATTCATATATGTTATAATTTTTTAAAATTCGCCAATATAGCTCAGTTGGTAGAGCAACGGATTCGTAACCCGTAGGTCAGCAGTTCGACTCTGCTTATTGGCCCCACTCTAAATAAAAAATTTTCCCTATTATTGTATAAACAATAATACGGACGTCAGAAGACTTTAGGATAACCTATTGGTTATCCTTTCTTTTTTACATTTATTCTTTTTGGTTAGTAAAATAATACTTTATCTTTTTATCTATTACATTTAAACTATTGGTAGATAAACGCACTTTTCTTAAAATTATATCATCATATTGAAAGTCTTCCGGTATACTATCTAATTTATCCAGTTCACTTAATAATTGATTAAGCTTATTGTTTTCTTTTTTTATATTTGAAGACAATATATTATAAAGTTCACTACCTAAGCTAACACATGATTTATGATATTTTTTATTATCTTTTTGATTTTTTATTTATCTCAATAGTTTTTAATTAGACACTAGTGGTATTTTTATTTTTTACTTATTATTCCATTCTTTCCTATTAGTTAAAATTTATAAAAATTATTCCTCTTTTATGGATAAAACATAAAAGAGGAACTTTTTGCTTTCCTGCTATTTTATAATATATGTTTTTTCTGGTGCACTTCCATCTTTATCATTTTGTGCATCAATTTGGACATTAGATTTTAGAGTTGTAATAGGGCGAAAAGCATAAGCGTTAGGATTAACATTGCCATCCGAATAGTACAAGGTGCCAGCGTCCACAGAGCCCGAGCTCACACCACGAACAGCAAAGTTAGAATAGTCAGAGTTAGCATTCACACAACGAGATGACATCCAATAGTGTGGATAATTACTTCCATTATTTATAAATAATTCATAATATTTTGCTTTTTCAAAATCATTTGATGTCATTGATTTATACCAATATGTTTGTGTTACTTTTATTTTTTCGCTTGCTGTTGTTTTTGTTTCATTTATTAGCTCTGTTTGTTCACTTAATTCAAGTTCTGTTCCTTGCACATTGTCTACTCATCCTGTTCTTTCTTTTGCAAACAAATTTGGATAATTTCTATTGACTGAACTTGTATATTCCTTTGTTCCTCCATATTTTCCTGTATCTACATTTGAATTTGTATACTGCGTATAATCATATGTTAAATGATCTTGTATATCTTCTATTTTTATATTTTGCACATTACTTGCTAATTGTGTATTATTATATAATGTTTTACATGTTTTATCTAATAAATATACTGCATTATTATATCCTTTTGCTCCCTGTAATTTTATTTTTGATGTTGTTGGTGTTGCACTTATTAATCTTACTTGTCCATCTTTTGCATCTAGTACTCTCCAATTTAATGTTTCTTGTGTTAGCGTTGATGTTGTTGATGAGCCTGAATATGTTTCTAATTCTGTTAGTATTTCACCTGTACTTGCTGTATCTGGCATATAACTTATGTAATCTCCTACATGCAATTTTCCTTCTACCTCTCCTGTTTCATCAAACATATCTACTAATGAAATATACTTATTTAGCTTTGTTTCATATTCATCTAATATTGATTTTTGGTTTACTTCAGCCTCTGCTGTTTTTATCTTTGCATCTTGTGCCTTTCCAAATATTCCTGTATTCGTTAATGTCATTATTGATATTCCTGCTAGTATTAGCAAAATAATGACCGTGATTACTAATGCAATTAGTGTTATACCTCTTTGCATCTCTTTTGTTTTTCTCATTTTTTCTTTTTCTTCCTTCTTTTTTCTTGAGTTTCGCGCAGGTTGTTCCTGTAACTTATTTAAAAAAAATTAATAAAATTATGTTCTCAATTTGATTTTGTATCTATATATTTTATCAATTCAAATATGAGTTTTACCATCTCTTAAATTATAGCCTATTGTGACATTAAACGTCAATATATTTTTTCTTGTATTTTTTTGTAAATATTCCTCACATTTTGATATAGATATATTAACTTATAAAAATGGTAAAATTGCGACACCACTGGTGACGCAATTGTCTTGGGCAAAGAAAAATTAATATGCTCATTATTTAATAATTCTTATTAATACAAACCAATTGAATACTTAGTTATTGACAAGATAAAATCAACTATAATAATTGCCAAAAACAAAATTAACAAACCAACTTGAACCTTATTAGGAATTTTCGCCGAAATTTTTTCTAGCTGTTTTTTTACAAATGGATGAATTTTCTCTACAAAAATAACACCAATTATTCCCCAAGCAATTGAATATGCCAAACTTATCCTTCCCTGAAAATTAAATGGCTCGCCTGTGTAATCCCACCATCTTAAACCAAACAAACTCTCTAAAACAACAGACACTACATACTCAAATATAGTAAAAGCCACCATAGAAATAAAAAATTTTCCAATTGAATTCGTTTTTATTTTCTTCAAACTTTCTATTAAAATTATTGCGCCAAAACCATATATTGGGCAAACTGGTCCATATAAAAAGCCTCTTTTATTAAATACTCCTAATGTTAGTACACAAAAGACTGTTTCTAATATCCAGCCTAAAAATGAGTATGTAAAAAAATATGATAATAGTTTTTGTTTCTCTGTTAATTGCTCCGTTTCAAGTAATTTTTCTTTTTCCATATATATCCCCTTAAATTTTTCAGAATTAGGGAGCCATCACTCCCCAATTCCAATTTTATTTTACAACTTCAACATCTATTTTTAATTCTTCTCCATTAATATTTGTTTCTGTGTAATCATTTCTCTCAGCATCATAAACAATTTCTAATGCCAAAGTATCATGTTTAATCAATTCCGCATTTTGTTTAATAACATTTTCAAGCATTTCGTTTCCAGATATATAAAGATTTATTTTATCTAAAACTTCAAAACCTTTGTCCTTTCTCATATTTTGAACTTTTGATAATACTTCTCTTACATATCCTTCTTCTTTTAGTTCTTGTGTGATATGTGTATCTAATACAACACCAATTTCACCTTCACCTGCAAATGCAAATCCATCTTTACCATTCATTGTAATTAATAAATTTTCTGCATTTAAACCAATTTGTGTACCATCTATTTCGATATATTCTACTCCACCGTTTTTTACTGTATTTGCTAAGTCCATTTGATTTTTCTTAGCAATTTCTTGTTTTATTCTAGGTATTAATCTTCCATATTCTTTTCCTAAAACTGGTAGATTTGGCTTGATTTCAAAGTTTACGTAGTCTGACATCTCTGCTCCTAGTTCTACTTTTTTAACATTTAATTCTTCTTTTACTATGTCTGAATAGTATTCAGGTAGTGTATTTACAGATATTAACATTTCTGATAATGGCTGTCTGTTTTTGATATTCACAGAGTTTCTTGCACTTCTTCCTAGTTTTACTATTGTGTATGCTAAGTCCATTTCTTGTTCTAATTTTTTATCAACTGCTGTTTCGTCATATTCTGGCCATAAGCATAAGTGAATGCTTTCTGGTGCTTTTTCGTCTAATCCTACAACTAAGTTTTGATAAATTTCATCTGTCATAAATGGTACAAATGGTGCTGCTACTTTGCATAGTGTTACTAAAACTTTGTATAGTGTTACATATGCTCCAATTTTGTCGTCTGTTAATTCTTGACTCCAGAATCTTTCTCTGTTTCTACGTACATACCAATTTGAAAGTTCGTCTGTAAAGCTTTCAATTTGAAGTGCTGCACTTGTTATGTCATATTGTGATAATTTTTCGTCTACTTCTTTTACTAATGTATTTAATTTTGAAATTATCCATTTATCCATTATATTTGTAACTTTAAAGTCACTGTATTTTAATGGGTTGAATTGGTCTATTTCTGCATATAGAACGTAGAATGAGTATACATTCCATAATGTGCTTAAAAATCCTCTTTGTGT
>CAKPAB010000013.1 GCA_934132805.1 uncultured Clostridia bacterium
ACTACATCAAATTTTTGTGTTGTTTTTCCATTTTCTTTATGCACCTTGTATGCATATCTTGGTATCCATACCCACATGCTTCCGTCTTCTGTCTCCGCATTAGCCCATTGTTTGCTATCATAATTATACCAATTTTCATCACCACTTGTTGTCTCTACCATTTTGCCTTCTGTACTATCTGTTGGCTCTTGAAATTTTATTGCACTCATTCCTTGCATTAAAATTGGAATATTTACCTTTTGGCTATTGTTCCAATTTCCATTTGATTTTTCCATTTCTTCTTCATATTGACTTAATAGACTTTGTTCATTTCTTTGTGCTTGTTCTGTTTTTTCTTTTGCCTCTTTTGCTTTTTCAAAAATTCCTGTATTAGTCAATGTTGCTATTGATATTCCCGCTAATATCAATAAAATAATTATAGTTAATACTAACGCAACTAATGTTATTCCTTTATTTGATTTTTCTTTTGCTTTCATAATTTTCCTCCTAAATTTTTTTCTAATGTAGAATTTTCTTACTATAAATATACTAACATAAAAAAAATAAATATGCAATGCTTTTGTCAGGTATTTTTTATAACATTTTTGTGCGACAATTATTAATATAAATAATCAATTTTTATAAAAATGGAGGAATAATTATGTTTGAAGTAACAAAATACAAAAAAAGTAATGTAAAAATTTCTATAAGATTGCCAGAAAATATGAATGACACCTTAAAAAAAATTGCCAAAAAGGAAAATATGAGTTTTAACAATGTTATTGTAAGTTGTATACAAAATTCATTAGATGAAATGGATTTGAATAAATATAAAGATATAGAAATTTCAGATTCTAAAGAACTTAAAGTTTAATGTAAAAATTTTTATGTTTTCATGCTAAATATTTAAAAAAGCACATATAACATTTTTTAGTTATATTGTGCTTTTTTCAGTTTTATTTTTTATTCTTCACTACCATTAATTTTAAATAGCTTAAACATTTCAACAATAACAATTGGTCCAAATACTAAGCAAATAAGTTCAATGATATTTTCAGTTGGTAAAACTGGAATACTAAATATTTCTCTTAAACCAGGAATTAATAAAATAACAAATACAAGCAATGCAGACGCAACAACTGCTCCTATTAATTTCATATTATTAAATATTCCTGTTTTAAATATTGATCTTCTATTATTTCTTACATTAAATACATGTGTTAATTCTGAAAGTGCCAAAGTTACAAATGCCATAGTTTGCCCAACTTCTATTTTTGACTGGTCAAGTGTTAAACCATTTATAGGTGTTTTTGTTGTTCCAAGCCCTATCATAAATGCAGCAAGTGTAAGTCCACCTATCATCACGCCTTGATATATAACTCTCCATGTCATTCCTTTTGTGAATACGCCTTTACCTGGTTTTACTGGTTTTCTCTCCATTATATCTCTATTTGCTGGGTCAAACGCTAAAGCTAATGCAGGTAATGAGTCTGTTACTAAATTTATCCATAAGATATGAATTGGTAGTAATATTTCCAAACTATTGATGTCTGTTATTCCAAACCATTTGCTAAATAATGGTGTTAATAATGTTGCAAAAAATAGTACTATTATCTCTCCAACATTGCTTGAAAGCAAGAATTGAATTACTTTTAAAATATTGTCATATATTCTTCTTCCTTCTTCTACTGCTGATACAACTGTTGCAAAGTTGTCATCTGTTAAAATTACATCTGCTGCTTCTTTTGCTACATCAGTTCCAACAATTCCCATTGCACAACCAATATCTGCTTTTTTAAGTGCAGGACTGTCATTAACTCCATCACCTGTCATGGCAACAACTTCACCATTTTTTTGCCATGCATTTACAATTCTAACTTTGTGTTCTGGAGAAACCCTAGCATAAACTGAATATTTTCTAACATTTTGTATTAATTCTTCATCTGTCATTTGTTCAAGTTCTGCACCTGTTATTGCTTCGTCATCATCCTCAAGAATTCCCAATTTTTTAGCAATTGCTGTTGCAGTGA
Organism: uncultured Clostridia bacterium; assembly: GCA_934132805.1. Classification (GTDB taxonomy): domain Bacteria; phylum Bacillota; class Clostridia; order TANB77; family CAG-508; genus CAG-269. Next base: position 2,010 of record CAKPAB010000013.1, read on the forward strand.
TTTTATGGTCACCTGTAATCATTACAACTTTTATTCCTGCTGTTTTACATTTTTCAACTGCAACCTTTGCCTCTTCTCTTGGTGGGTCTATCATACCAACCATTCCTATAAATATCAAGTCATTCTCTATTGTTGCCATTTCTTCTTTTGATGGAATATGGTCAATTTCTTTATATGCACATCCCAATACTCTTAAAGCGTCTTTTGCCATTTCTTCATTTTTTTCTCTTATTTTATTTACGTATTCACCTATATTTTGATGAACTTCATTATTTATTTCATATGCAGAACATCTTTTTAATAATTCATCTATTCCACCTTTTGTAAATACTACATATTTTCCATTTAATTGATTTACTGTTGTCATTAATTTTCTGTCTGAGTCAAATGGTATTTCTTGAACTCTAGGTGCTCTATCATATAAACTAGGGTCAAAACTTAATTTAAATGCCATATCAACTAATGCAGTTTCAGTTGGATCACCTGTTAAAGTTCCGTCTTGTGATATTTTTGTGTCATTACATAGCATATTTGCATATACTATTTTTTTTAATTCTTCATCAATTTCATCTTCTTGTATATTGTCCATGTTTCTGATTGCTTCATTCCAGTAAATTTTTTCTACTGTCATTTTGTTTTGTGTTAATGTTCCTGTTTTATCTGAGCATATAACTGTACTGCTTCCAAGTGTTTCAACTGCAGGTAGTCTTTTAACAATTGCATTCTTTTTTACCATTTTTTGAACACCAATTGCTAAAACAATTGTTGATACTGCTGCCAACCCTTCTGGTATTGCTGCAACTGCCAATGAAACTGCTGTCATAAACATTTGAATTGGCTCTTTTCCTTGTATTAAACCAACTACAAATATTACTACACAAATTATTAATGCTGCAATTCCCAATGTTTTTCCTAATTTGTTTAATTTTTGTTGTAAAGGTGTTTCTTGTTTTTCTGTTGAATTTATCATTCCAGCTATTTTTCCAACCTCTGTTGTCATTCCTGTTTCTACAACAATTCCTTTTCCTCTACCATATGTTACTAAACTTGAAGAAAATAACATATTTTTTCTATCACCAATACCGATTTCTGCCTCTTCAATAATTTCAGAAGTTTTTTCAACTGGTACAGATTCTCCCGTTAATGAACTTTCTTGTGATTTCAAATTTGCTTCTTCTACAATTCTCAAGTCTGCAGGAATATAATCACCTGTATCAAGAATTACTAAATCACCTGGTACTAGTTCTTTTGCAGGAATAACTTGTAGTTTCCCATTTCTTACAACTTTTGATGCATGGTCACTTAATTTTTGTAAAGCCTCTAATGATTTTTCGGCCTTGCTTTCTTGTGCTACTCCTATTATTGCATTTACAAGAACAACTATTAAAATTATTATTGTATCAGTCATTCCCTCTCCTTGTTGTATTCCAACTACGCCTGATACAATTGCAGCAATTATTAATACTATGATTGAAAAGTCTTTAAATTGGTCTAAAAATCTTTGCAATATTGTTTTCTTTTTACCTGCTTGTAGTTCATTGTATCCTTTTTTCTCTCTTATTTTTGCAATTTGGTCTTCTTTTAGTCCTTTTTCTCTGTGTGTTTCCAACTCTTTTTCGATTTCTTCTACTTCTTTGTTAAACCATTTTTTTCTTTCCATACTAATTCCTCCAACTTTAGAGATTTTGTATGATGACCAAAAAATTCCTTTTTTATTCTGGAATTAATGTCTTTCACTCAAAATCCATTTTTATTTTTTACCAATTTTGTTATAGTTATGCACATAAAACAAATTCATTAATTGATAATATTTTTTATAATAAAAGTAAGACTTTTAAAAGAAATCTTATAACATAGCTTTATGCTAAAATTTCTTTTAAAAGTCTCACTTACTTAATTTATTTTAAGCTTACTAACCAGATAATTTCTTATCGCGACTGTTGACTAGTAATTTAAAGCTACTCCCTTTTAAATATTTTATTGTATTATTTATTGCATTATTTTAGAACTATTTTTCTTATAAATATTAGTTTTTCAGTATTCTAAAAAAATAATATTTGGTGACCCCTACGGGAATCGAACCCATGATTCCACCTTGAGAGGGTGGCGTCTTAACCGCTTGACCAAGGGGCCACATAAGTAACTTTAATATTTATACCATTTTTTTTGTGTTTAGTCAAGCAGTTTTTTGTAAAATTTCTTTTAATCTATCATTTTGTTTTGTTAAATATAAGTACCCAATTAAAGCTTCAAATGCTGTTGAATACATATAATCTTGAACATTAGCATTTTTAGGTAAATGATGATTTTCTGCATTTCTACCTCTTCTTACAATATCTTTTTCTTTCTCGTTTAAATCATCATATATATTTTTTAATGTTTCTGCTTGCGCTTGTGCTTTAACATGTTTTATTGCTTCAATATGTAATGCATGTGGCTTTAATTTTGTTTCATTTACTAATTTTGTTCTTATATATAATTCGTACACACAGTCTCCAACATATGCCCATGTTAGTGGTGGCATCATGTTTACTTCTTGTTCATCTTTTTTTAATTCTATAAAGCCGTTCCATATTTTTCTCCTTCCGCTTATCTAAATTTTAAATTTTTCTGCTAAATTTTACGTTTTATTTGTCTATAATATTTATGGTTTTTCTATTGTTATTTTTCCTAATTTTCCATTTTTGAATTCGTCTATTATCATTCTTGATGTTTTTTCTTCATCAATTCTTCCTCCAGACATTATGCATCCTCTTTTTTTGCCTATTTCAAGCATAATTTCATAAATATTATTGTTTTCTGGTTGGTCTCGTTTTAATGTTTGTTCCACGTAGCTTTCTTCAAGTTTGTATCTTTCGCATAATCTTTTTCTGTAATTTTCTAATAAAAATTTTGTTAATTGATATGCGATTTCTATTTTGTCTAATATTTCTTCTTTTATTGTTCCTGTAAAGCATAGATGTAATGCTACTTCTTCACTTTCAAATTTTGGCCATAATACTCCTGGTGTGTCTAATAATTCTATTTTTTCGTTTATGCGTATCCATTGTTTTTGCCTTGTTACACCTGGTTTATTTCCTACCCCTGCTGTTGTTCTTTTTGATATTCTGTTTATAAATGATGATTTTCCTACATTTGGTATTCCTAATATCATTGCTCTTATTTTTCTTCCTGTTCTTCCTTTTTCAGCATTTGTTTCTAAGTCTACTTGCATTATTTTTTCTACCTGTCTGATACATTCTTCTATTCCTCTTCCTGAGTTTGAGTCTACTAGTACTGCTGGTATGTTTTTATTTTTGAAGTATTCTATCCATTGCTTGTTTTGATTGTCGTCTGATAGGTCACATTTGTTTAGTACTATTATTTTCTTTTTATTTTTTGTTATTTCTGCTATATTGGGGTTTTGACTTGATATTGGTATTCTTGCGTCTAATAATTCTATTACTATGTCTATTAGTTTTAGGTCTTGTATTATTTGTTTTTTTGTTTTTGCCATATGACCTGGGTACCAGTTAATTGAAATTTTGGACAAATTTTTTTCGTTATTATTATTTTCTCTTTTTTCTTGTCTCGCTTTTCTTTTTTGATACATGTCCATTTTTATTCACTTCCTTTCATTTATTTTTATTCTTGTACATATTGGTTTGCTCTTTTTTATTGATTAAATGCAAAATAGCAGAATCTTAATCTGCTATTTTGGCTTCTATGTTAACTATATTTTTTCCATCTTGACTTATTTTTCTAAAATAGCTGTCAAATTAACTCTCCCTTGGTCATCTATATCTGTAACTTTTACAGTTACTTTATCTCCAACGTGAAGAACATCTTCAACTTTCTTGATTCTTTCTTTTGAAATTTTAGAAATGTGTAATAATCCTTCTTTTCCAGCTACACCTAAATCAACAAATGCTCCAAAGTTCATTATTCTTGTAACTGTTCCAAGATAAATTCCACCAACTTCTACATCTCTAACAATATCTTCTATCATATCTAATGCTTCGTTAGCTTTTTCAGAATCATTTGAATAAATCATTACTTGTCCATCTTCTTCGATGTCTATTTTAACACCTGTTGCATCAATTATTTTGTTTATAGTTTCTCCACCTTTTCCGATTACATCTTTGATTTTTTCAACTTTTATTTTTGTTGATACTATTCTTGGTGCATATTTTGATATTTCTTTTCTTGGCTCTGAAATTACTGGCGCCATTATATCTTCTAAGATATGTTTTCTAGCTACTCTTGTTCTAGCAAAAGCTTCTTCAATAATTTGGTATGATAATCCGTCAACTTTGATGTCAACTTGGATTGCTGTTATACCTTTTTCTGTTCCACCAACTTTGAAGTCCATATCTCCGAAGAAATCTTCTAGTCCTTGGATATCTGTTAACATTACATAGTCATTTTCGTCATTAGGATTTGTTACAAGTCCTGTTGATATACCTGCAACTGGTCTCTTAATTGGTACCCCCGCTGCCATTAATGATAATGTACTTCCACATATACTTGCTTGTGATGTTGAACCATTTGATGATAATACTTCTGATACAACTCTTATTGCATATGGAAATTCTTCTTTTGAAGGTAGTACTGGAACTAATGCTTTTTCTGCTAATGCTCCATGTCCTATTTCTCTTCTTCCTGGTCCTCTTGGTGGTCTTGCTTCACCTACGCTGTAACTTGGGAAATTATATTGATGCATATATCTTTTTGATTCTTCTGTATCAATTCCGTCTAATGTTTGTTCTTCACTTATCATTCCTAATGTTGTTACTGAAAGTACTTGTGTTTGACCTCTTGTAAATAATGCACTTCCGTGTACACGAGGTAATAAGTCTATTTCACATGATAATGGTCTTATTTCGTCTATTGCTCTGCCATCAACTCTTTTATGTTCATAGAATATCATATCTCTTACTGTCTTTTTCTCTAATTTGTAAATTGCTTCTCCAATATCTGATTTATGTTCTTCTGCTGCTTCTTCTCCAAATTTTTCGGCATAGCTCAAAGCTATTTTGTCAGATACTGTTGCTACGTTGTTGTCTCTTGTTTCTTTGTCTGCTTCTTGAAGTGCTTGTTTTACGTCTTCTGCAAAGTTTGCTTCTATAAATTCATATACATCATGATCAACTGTAAATGATTTGTATTCAAATTTTGGTTTTCCGATTTCTTCTTTCATTTTTTCAATGAATTTACAAATCTTTTTAATTTCTGCATGTCCTTCTTTTATTGCTTCTAACATAACATCATCTGGAACTTCGTTTGCTCCTGCTTCTATCATAGCTATTTTTTCTTCAGTTCCTGCTACTGTTAATGTTAAGTCAGATACTTTTCTTTGTTCTTCTGTTGGGTTTATAACTATTTTCCCATCAACTAATCCAACGTTTACTGCTGCTGTTGGTCCACCAAATGGAATATCAGAGATTGATAGTGCAGCTGATGCACCTATCATTGCTGCTACTTCTGGTGAGTTGTCTTGTTCTACTGAAAGAACTGTTGCAACAACAACTACATCGTTTCTGAAGTCTTTTGGGAATAATGGTCTTAATGGTCTGTCTATTGCTCTTGATGTTAATATAGCTTTGTCACTTGGTTTTCCTTCTCTTTTTTGGAATGAACCTGGTATTTTTCCAACTGAATATAATTTTTCTTCATAATCTACTGATAGTGGGAAAAAGTCTATTCCATCTCTTGGCTCTTTTGATGCTGTAACGTTTACCATTACAACTGTGTCTCCATATCTTACTGTTACACTTCCATTTGCTAGTCCTGCAAATTTTCCTGTTTCTATTGTTAGTTTTCTTCCTGCTAATTCTGTTTCGTATACTTTAAACATACTATTTTTCTCTCCTTTTTCTTCTTTTTTGCACCATTTTTTAATAAATTCAAACATTTTCTTGTCCTTTCTCTTTGCTTTGTTAATGGCATTCAGCTATAATTAAAAGCAAAACATTTAATTTTTTGAGCCGCATTTAGATTGTAACCTCTATAATATTCTGGTTTTTATTTTTAGCATTTCTAAACTTGCCCAGTACATTATACAAGCTACTTACCTAAATTCTTGGCCCATTTTTCAACTAATTTTTTAGTGTGTTAGTCTTAATTATTCTTTCCACAAAAAGCCTATGCTAAATCTTTTGTTTGCATAGGCTCTTTTATGAAATTATTTTCTTAGTCCTAATTTTTCGATGATGTCTCTATATCTTTGAACATCTTTTTTTGCTAGGTAGTTTAGTAAATTTCTTCTTTTACCAACCATTTTTAATAGCCCTCTTCTTGAGTGGTTATCTTTAACATGTACTTTTAAGTGTTCTGTTAATTCATTAATTCTTTCTGTTAAAAGAGCGATTTGTACTTCTGGTGACCCAGTGTCTTTTTCTTCTCTTTTATATGTGTTAATGATTTCTTGTTTTCTTTCCTTTGTCATTTTTTTACACCTCCTGTTTTTCCTTATCTCCTTCAACTGAGCTTTTAGCTTTGGTGCTTTGCTTGAAAAGCTAAGTAAAAGGTTTTCCTTGAATAGTATACTATATTTTTTTAGATTTATCAAGGTTTTTGTTAAAATTTTGTTAATTTCTGGTTTTTTTGGTTATAGTTCCCGTTTATATTATTTATTTTATAGTCACAAAAAGCAAGACAATATTAATGCCTTGCTCTTAACTCATATTATTCACCTAATTCTGCAAAATATTTGATTGTTCTAACCATTTGGCTAGTATAAGAATTTTCATTATCATACCAAGAAACAACTTGTACTTGATATAAACCATTTCCAATTTCTGTTACCATTGTTTGTGTTGAGTCAAATAATGAACCATATCTCATTCCAATAACATCTGAAGAAACTAAGTATTCATCTGTATATCCAAATGATTCACTGCTTTCTGCTTTCATTGCTGCATTTATTGATTCTTCTGTTATGTTCTCTCCTTTAACAACTGCAACTAATATTGTTGTTGAACCTGTTGGAACTGGAACTCTTTGTGCTGATCCAATTAATTTTCCATTTAATTCTGGTATAACTAGTCCAATAGCTTTTGCTGCTCCTGTTGTATTTGGTACAATATTAACAGCTGCTGCTCTTGCTCTTCTTAAATCACCTTTTCTATGTGGTCCATCTAATACCATTTGATCACCTGTGTAAGCATGAACTGTTGTCATTATTCCTGATTGAATTGGTGCATAGTCATTTAATGCTTTTGCCATTGGTGCTAGACAGTTTGTTGTACATGATGCTGCTGATATTATTTTGTCTTCTGGTGTTAATATTTTTTCATTTACACCAAATACTACTGTTGGTAAGTCTTTTCCAGCTGGTGCTGAAATTACAACTTTTTTAGCTCCTGCATCAATGTGTGCTTGTGCTTTGTCTTTAGATGTATAGAATCCTGTACATTCTAGAACTACATCTACTCCTATTTCTCCCCATGGTAGGTTTGCAGCATCTTTTTCTGAATATATTTTAATTGTTTTTCCATCTACTGTTATTGAATCTTCTCCTGCTTCTACTGTTTCAGCTTTTTCATATCTTCCTTGTGCTGAATCATATTTTAATAAATGTGCTAACATTTTTGGGCTTGTTAAATCGTTTATTGCTACGATTTCATATCCATCTGCTCCAAACATTTGTCTAAATGCTAGACGTCCTATGCGTCCAAATCCATTAATGGCTACTTTTACTGACATAATAATTCCTCCTTTAATTTAAGCATTGTTTTTCCTTTGCTTTTTTAGTATTACCATATTTTTTTTGGCAATTCAATTCTATATCAAATTTGTTTAATTTTCAAGTGTTATTTTTTATTTTCCCATATATTTTTCCAAAACAATAACAAACATTGCATGTGACCATCCAAGTCCAATTACCCAATTAGGTTTTAAAGTTTCATTATTAACTTGCTCCCCTAAAAAATAATGCTTTCCAACTGTTTTTATAACAAAGTCAAAAGTTTCTTTTGCTTTCTTTTTCTCTCCGGTTTCTAAGTAATATAAAGTCATCCACAAATTGGCAATAGGCCAAGGGTTGCCATTCATATAATTATCATTTTCAAATCTTTGATATCCGCCTGTATATGTTCTTAAACTTAAATTTATTCTTTCAATAGTATTTTGAATTTTCTTTTCTTTTGGCTTAAACACTTCAAATGGCGTAACTGCACCAATTAGGCTTATATCCATTTTTTTGTCTTCTGTATTTCTTACATAAGACTTTTTCTCTTCATCATATAAATACTTATTAATGTATTTTTTAATTTCAAGTTGTAGTTTTTCTATTTCTTTTTTTGACTTTTCAACTTTTTCTTGTTTCAATCTGTTGTTTTCAAAATCTGATATGTCTTTTCCTAATACCTCATAAATTTTTAGCATGCTTGTAAAAGCTGCATAAATACTTGATAATGAATATAAATGTACTCCTTCACACATTTCCCACAAATCATAGCTTATGTGATATTTATGTTCTTTTGATTTGTTTTGTTTTTCATTTATTTCTTGTTCTTCATTATTTTTATAGTCTATTTCAAGCCAGTCTGTTATATATCTTTTTAAAAAGTCTATTGCCTTTTCACACATTTGTAAATTTTCTTTTAAAAACTTTTCTGAATTCGTATATTTATAATGTTCGTAAACCCCAAACACTACACTTGCAGTTTCATCAACTTGGTATCCCCAGCAAGGAGCTAATTTACCATCTGTGTAAAAACGTTGTTCCCACATTCCATTTTTACTTTGTGTTTTTTGGCAAAATACTTTGTAGAATTTTTCAGTCTCTTTATTCATTTTTAATATATCCATTGCTTTTGTCATAAACACAGCATCTCTAGGCCAACAGTAAGCATATCTTCCACATTTTGTAAAATTTTCATCTATTTCTGGTGATGCTATTATTGCACCTGTATCTGAATTTGTTAATAATGGAAATAATAATATACTTCTTTTATAAATTTCATATATTCTTTGGTCATAACTGTTCTCTGGCTCTTTCATCTTTAAGCCATTGTGTTGTTTTACATATTTTCTCCAATATGCTTTTGTATTAATATATTCTTTTTCAAAATCGATTCTTTTAACTCTTTCTATTTCATCTTCAATTTCAGAAATATTTCTATTTTCGCCAATTAAAATTGCTATTTCTAACTCTTTCTTTTCTCCTGGTTTTATTGTTCCTATTTCATATGCAATTGATGTATCTTTAGACATTCCAATATAGTCTTTATCATGTATTTCTGTTCTTTTTATGTTCTCTTTGCTGCCATTTATTTGATGTTTTATAATATTTTTTCCTTTTACAAAGGTTGAAAATGTAAAATCATGAGCATATTGTATCATTCCACCATCTACAACTTTACATCCAACAAAATTATTTGTGTCTGATAATAGCTCAGAATGAATGTAAAATTGTGTATTTAATTCTATTTTTCCATCGTTTAAAAATGTATATTTTTTTAGTAATATATTTTCTTTTATCATAATGAAATCTGTTTGTACTATTTTTAAATTAAAGTATGTATTTGTTATTTCTGTATTTAATATATTTGTGTCTGTGTCATAATATTGTTTATATGTGTTATTGATGTCGTCATGCAAATATATTAGATCTGATTCATTTACCTTAACTCCTGTGTGGAAGTAATTTATGTATTGTTTATTGTCTTTACTTGGGAAATATACTCTTTGCATTTCTCCCTTTGATGTAAATGTTGCTATCATTTTTTTATTTCCAATTATCGCTTCATTTAAATATTTATTTTCCATTTTCCTACCTCTCTTTAAAAAATCTTGTCAATAGGGACGCCCCTTTTTGACAACTTGTTAGCTGTCAAAAAAGGGCGTCCCTATTGACAACTTTTCTATCCTTCTATAACATTTAAAATTTGTTTTTCTAATTCTTTTATTTTTTCATTAATTCTAAATACATCAGCATCTTTAAGTTCTCCATTATTCATGTCTGATTTTACAGCACTGTCCATGTCCTCAATTTCAGCTTTTAGTTTTTCAAGTCTCTTTAATACTTCTGTTTTCATATTAACAGGTAATTTTTTGTCAATTTTATGTGTTAGTTTTACATCTTCGTCTAGATTTAGTTCATATGTTTCTCCATAATTTGGTATTATTACTGGTAATTGTGCTTCTTCTTCAATCTTTCCTCCAAGTACTTCTTGTGATTCTTCTTCTCCATGAATTAGAAATACTTGTTTTGGTTTTTTTATAAATGAGTATACAAAGTTCATTAGTCCATCTTGGTCTGCATGGCCTGAATATCCTTCTATATATTCAATTCTTGCATTTACTGCTATTTCTTCTCCAAATATTTTTACTTTTTTGGCTCCATTTACTATGCTATATCCAAGTGTTCCTGGCGCTTGATATCCAACAAATAGTATTGTTGAGTTTGGATTCCATAGGTTATGTTTTAGATGATGTTTTATTCTTCCTACTTCACACATTCCACTTGCTGATATTATTATGCATGGCTCTGGACTTTCGTTTAAAGCTTTTGATTCGTCTGCTGTTACTGTGAATTTTAGTCCTGGAAATTCAAGTGGATGGTCTCCTTTCTTGATTTCTTCTTGTGTTTCTTCGTCAAATAAGTCCATGTTTTCTTTAAATACTTCTGTTGCTGATATTGCAAGTGGGCTGTCTACATATACAGGTGCTTTCATTAAAGTTTCATATTCTTTTATGAATTTTTCGTCATCTTTTGTTTCTTTTACTTTGTTTAGTTCATATAATATTTCTTGTGTTCTTCCTACTGCAAATGATGGTATTACAACTGTTCCTTTGTTGTCTAGTGTTTCTGATACTATGTCCAAAAACATTTCTGCTTTTTGGTTATTTTTGATATGTTTTCTACTTCCATATGTTGATTCCATTACTAAAAAGTCTGCATCTTCTATCATTGTTGGCTCACTTAATAATGGAATGTCATTGTTTCCTAAGTCTCCTGTAAATACTGTTTTTGTTTGCTTTCCATCTTCATTTACCCATAATTCTATAATGCTTGAGCCTAACATGTGTCCTGCATCATTAAATCTTACATGTATGTCTGGTGTTATATCTATAATTTGGTCATATTGAACTGGCTCAAATATTTCTAAACATCTTGCTGCTTGTTCTGCTGTATATAGTGGCTCTCTTGCTTCTAAGCCTTTTCTCATTCTTTTTCTGTTTTTCCATTCATTTTCCATTTCTTGAATGTGCCCACTGTCTGGTAACATTAATGCACATAAATCACATGTGGCTTTGTGTGCATATATTTTATTTTTAAAGCCCTCATTGTATAATTTAGGTATTCTTCCTGAATGGTCAATGTGTGCATGTGTTAATAGCATAAAGTCTATTTCTGCTGGGTTAAAATCGAACTCATCAAAATTCTCTTCTTCTAATTCTTTTCTTCCTTGCCACATACCACAATCTACTAAAAATTTCTTTCCTGCAGCTTCTACTAAGTAGTTTGATCCTGTTACTGTTCTTGTTGCTCCTAAAAATGTAATTTTCATAATTTTCCTCCTTTTTTTCTAACTGACTAAAATTTTGTTGATTTTGTTTTTCCTGTTTTAAAATGTTCAAACTTGCTAAAGTTTTATATCCATATTGCTCTTTTTTTATTAAGTTTTATTTCTAATTCTTTTGGCTTTTGTATTTCTATTTTTTCTTCAAAAATATTTTCATCAAAAATTTGTAGATAATATTTATCTTTTTCTTTTGTAATTTTTAAATATGCATCTTCTAATTTGATAATTCTTACTTTAAATATATTTTTTAGTATTTCATAGTTAGTACTATTATCATTTGATATTTTTTCTATAACTTTATATTCTATGGCTTTATTAATAATTATTTTTTCGATTTGTTCTAATGATTCATGTAGTTGTTCAATATCTTTTATTTTATTATTAATATCATATTGCAGTAAACAGTAATATCTAAAATCATATATTATTTTTTCTACTTCTTGCTTTGTTTCTGCTTTTTTTATGTTCATTTCTAACATATCTAAAAATAGTTTTTGGAATTCATTTTTTAGTTCTACTAGTTTATTTTCTAAACTGTTTTCTTCTCTTTCTACAGAATTTAAAATTTCTAGATATTTTTCTTTTTCTTCTAATTCTTGTTTATATTTTATAAAATTTTTTGGTTTTAATAACTGATTTAGATTTTCTAATTCTTTTACTTTGTCTTCCTTTTCCTTCTCCATTATTTGAGCTAAGATCCTGATACTAAATATTTTTTCTTCTAATGGCAATTTTTCATTTCTTTCTAAATATTCTTTTTCTAGTAATTCCTTATCATTTATTGTTTCATCTATTTGTCTAATTTTATGGCTTATTTCTATTTTTTCTTTGGTTATTTCTTCTATGAATTTTTCTTTGTTTTGGATTTTAGATAGTTCTTTTTCTACCTTTTCTTTTGTTTGTAAAATATCTTGATATCGTTCTTTGTCAAACTTTATGCTTAGCAATATAGAAATTTTTGATAATAATTCTACTATTTTTTCTTGATTTCCTTTGTTGTATCTATTCTCTAATTCTTCTTTAAATAAATAAAAATAATCTATTATAAATTCATTGTTTTGTATCCATTTGTTTAAAAATTTGTGTCCAATTAAAATTCGTAAATTTTGATATATTAAGTTATGGTCTATGCTTTCTATTTCTTGTGGTATGGTTGTCCATGAATACCCATTAAAATCTCTAAGTGGCTCTACCATATTAATACTGTTTCCCACATTGATTAATTTTGATAAAGTTTCATTTATTAAAAAATATTCGTCTTTTATTATTTTTTCTTTTTTACCTATTTTGCTAATTGCATATAATATCTTTCTTTCTATGGGATATGCTATAATAGTTTTATTTTCTTTATCTATTATATATGTTTTTTTATTTGGTATTTTACTTTGTTCATCACTCATTTTTATAATTTTTATTGAATCACAATTGTTTTTTATAATATTAATTATGTTTGCTATATATTCTTCTTTTGTCTGAACATCTTTTTTTACTGTTTCTAAGTCTTTATATGCTCCCTCTATTTTGTATAATATGCTTAAAAGGGTACTTTTTACATTTTCGTCAAATTGCTTTTTTTCTAATACTTCTTCTAGCTCATTATTATAATCTTTTTTGACTATTTTTTCCAAGATGCTTTTCTTTTTTTGTAGCATTGTACCCCTCCATTCTTTTTTATTTCTCAACAATGTTCCAAATCATCTCAAAATGGATATTTTTTATTCTTCTACTTCTTCTTGTGGTGGTGTTCCCATCTTTAATTCATCAAGTCTTTCTTTTGACATTAAAACTTCTCTTGGTTTACTTCCTTGATATCCAGAGATAATGCCTCTTTCTTCCATTTGATCTATAATTCTTCCAGCACGTGCATAACCAACTTTAAATTTTCTTTGTATAAATGATGTTGATGCTGTCCCCTGTTCTACAACTGCATCTATTGCATCCATTAAAAATGGGTCTGTTTCATCATCTTCTGCTTGTTCTTGCATTAATTCTTTTTCAGTCTTATTGCTATTTTCTATTGTTTCTAATATGTCTTCACTATAGTTTGCTGTTCCGTTTTGCTTTACAAAACCAACAATTTTTTCTACTTCATCATCTGATACAAATGCGCCTTGAACTCTTACTGGCTTTGGATATCCTGTTGGGAAGAATAGCATATCACCTTTTCCTAATAGTTTTTCAGCTCCTACAGAGTCTAGGATAGTTCTTGAGTCAACTTGTGAAGATACTGCAAATGCTATTCTTGATGGTACATTTGCTTTAATTAGTCCTGTTATTACATCTACTGATGGTCTTTGTGTTGCAATTACCAAGTGCATTCCTGCTGCTCTTGCTTTTTGTGCTAATCTACATATTGCCTCTTCAACATCTTTTGCTGCAACCATCATTAAGTCTGCTAACTCGTCTACTATTATTACTATTTGTGGTAAAGTTCCTTGTCCTTCTTCTTTTTCTATTGCTTTGTTATATCCTTTTATATCTCTTACGCCTTTTGCTGCAAATAAATTGTATCTGTTGTCCATTTCTTGTACGGCCCAAGCTAATGCACCTGCTGCTTTTTTAGGGTCTGTTACAACTGGTATTAATAGGTGTGGTATTCCATTGTATACTGATAATTCAACTACTTTAGGGTCTACCATTACCATTTTAACTTCACTTGGTTTTGCATTGTATATTATACTTGAAATTATTGTGTTTATGCACACACTTTTTCCTGATCCTGTTGATCCAGCAATTAAAACGTGTGGCATTTTTGCTATATCAGCTAGTTGAATATTTCCTGCAACATCTTTTCCAAGTGCTACTGTTAATTTTGATTTGTTATTTTGGAATTCTTCACTTTCTAATACTTCTCTTAAGTGAACAGCCTCTTTTTCTTTGTTTGGTACTTCAATTCCTACTGCTTGTTTTCCTGGAATTGGTGCTTCTATTCTTATTGTTTCAGCTGCTAGGTTAAGTGCAATGTCATCTGCTAGATTAGCTATTTTACTTACTCTTACCCCTTCTGCAGGTTTTAATTCATATCTTGTTATTGCAGGTCCTACAGATACATTTTCCACTTTTGCTGATACACCAAAACTATATAATGTTTTTTGTAATTTTGTTGCTGTATCTGTTAGAGCTTTTGCACCACCTTTTAGTTTCTTTTTATCTGGTTTGCTTAATAATTCCACAGGTGGATATTCATAATTTTCATCTTCAACAATCATAGCATGTTCTAATTGTAGTACTTCTTTTGTTCTGTCTTCTTTTTTCTCTTCCTCTTGTCTAAATAAATTGTTTTCGATGACATCTGGTTGTATTGTTTGGGTCCTTTGGTTTTCTTTTGTTAGTGGTATTAAATCATCATCTTTGTGGTTATATTTCTTTCTTCCTTTTTTGTCTTCTTCTTCTAATATTCTTCCACCAAAATTAATTTTTATTTGTTCTCCTACGTCCTCTTCTTCTAATGCTTCACGTCTTGCTTGTTCTTTTTGCAATTCTTTTGTTTTTTTCTTATTTTCTATAGCTATTTTTCTTGCTTCTTCTCTTGCTTTTTGTTGTTCTTCTTTTAGCTGTTGCCTTCTCTCATGTTTTTCTTCTCTGTTTTCTTCCGTTTTTTCTACAAAATTATTTATCATTTCTGATATATTTATTCCAAATGTGAATACTGCCAGCATTATAACTGCTCCTATGCATAGTATAATTGTTCCTACTGGACTTAATAGATTTGCAAGTGGTGTTGCAAGTATTGCTCCTAATGCTCCTCCTCCTTTTTCTTGCATTCCATAATCATATGCTTCTTTTACTATTGTTTGCATATTTTTATTTGCTATTGTCATTTCTCCTGAATTTATTTGCCATGCACTTAATAAAACTGCTATGCTTATTAGTAATACTGCGTATTGTGTTAATTTTGATGATAGATATTCGTCATCATTTAATGCTAGTTTTATTCCTATTGCAAATGTTCCTATTGGTAGAATATATTTTATAATCCCCATCATTCCACCTAAAATTTCATTTAGTTTTATTCCAATAATTCCTGATTTTCCATATATTAGTACACATAGTAATATACTTAATATTATTAAGCCTACTACGGCCAAGTCTGTATTTGAAGCTCTTTTTTTTGATCTACTATTAGTCTTTTTTTTAGTTTTTCTTTTAGCCATATTCTTCCTCCAATTTTTTGATTTTTATTATAAAGTCGATAAGAACAAATCTGAAAAATCAAAGTTTTTTTCAGTAAATTTGCCGATAGCCGGACTATCAACATTATAATAAAAAGGGAAAAAAGTCCATCCACCTTTCCCTTTATTTTAACTCTTTTCTACTATTTTGAACTGTTTTTAATGTATCTTCTATTGACATTTCCATTAGTTTTAATGCTTCTGATATATTTTTTTCTAGTCCGCCTAATGTTTGTGTTAATATATCTTCTGTATGTGCAAGTAGTCCATCAGCATATTCTTTTGTTCCGTTTGAAATCTCTCTAGATCTTTCGTTTGCACTTTCTATTATTTCCTTCTTTTGTTCGTATGCTTTTCTTGTTATTTCGTGTTCATCTATCATAGAAATAATTCTGTTTTCTGCTTCTTTTACTATTCCATCAGCTTCTTTTTGGGCTTCTACTAAAATACGTTGTCTTTCTTCTTTTACCCATTTTGCTTGTTTTAGTTCGTCTGGAAGTTTTAGTCTTATTTCTTTTATTAAATCTAGCATTTCGTCTTTGTCCACTATTCCTTTGTTAGAAAATGGTAGATTTCTGCTTCTTTCTATTATATCCTCCAAAGTTTCTAATAGCTCAAATATCTCCATTGTTTTGCTCCTTTCTAATTTTTATAAAGATTAATGTTGCTCGTCCATATTTTCTTATATCTATTATTTCTGTATTTGTTTTCTTTAGTTTCTTTAATATGTTTTCTTCATTGTCTGTTTCTATTATTATAGTTGTATTTTCATTTGTTATTTTTTCTTTGATTATGTGTTCAATTGATTTTATTACAAAATCTGAATTATATGGTGGGTCTATATATATGATGTCCATTTTTTCTTTTATTTTTGTCTTTAGCAGTGTTTCGTAGTCTAAATTGTATAATTCCACCTTGTCTTTTAGATGTGTTTTTTCTATGTTTTTTTTGATGATATTTATTGCTTCTTTTGATTTGTCACATAGTATTGCCTTTTTTGCTCCTCTACTTGCTGCTTCTAGTCCTATTGCTCCACTTCCTGAAAATACATCTAAAAAGTTTGAGTTTGCTATTTGATTTTGTATTATATTGAACAATGATTCTTTTACTCTGTCTAATGTTGGTCTTGTTGTTTTTCCTTCTAGTGTGTATAGTTTTGTTCCTCTGGCTGTTCCACTTATTATTCTCATTTTGCTTTTTCTCCTATGTTATAATTTTACCGTTTTTTTTGTCAATGTCAATAGTATTAACAAAAATGTAATATATATTTAATAGTTTTGTAATATTGTACCATTTTTGTAATATTTTGTGACATTATTCGATTGCAATTTTCATCCCCGTTTTTTGTTTTATAAATATTTGTAAAGTTAAAAATAAGATTGAAGGTTATCCTCCAATCCCATTTTTAGTCATCTTTATTTATATCTTTTAATAATTCTAATTGTGAAATCAATAATGATTCCATTTTAGCTTTATATATATCAAATTGTTTTTTTACATCATCTAATTCTTTTTGTTTTAGTATAATTTCATTATTTAAATCATCTACTTGTTTTTGTGCATTAGCTTTTGCTTCTTCAACTATTTGATCTGCTTTTTGTTTTGCAACATTTTTAACTTCTTCAGCTGTTGACTGTGCCATAACCAAAGTATTTTGTAATGTTGATTCTATAGTTTTATATTGTACTAAACTATTATTTAATTCTTCAACCTTTGCTCTTAATTCATTAACTTCTTTATAATTTTTTGAATAATCTGCAGATAACTCGTCTAAAAAATCATCGACTTCTTCTACATTATATCCATTTACCATTTGTTTTGCAAATCTTTTATTATCTACATCTAAAGGTGTTATCATTTAATTCTCATTCCTTTCCTAAAGCTCGCTTTTAAACTTTTCCTTTGCAAACATTATCAATTATAATTTACTGTTAATTATTTATATTATTATTTTTTAACCATGAAACTGATAGTTTGCTTTTCATTTCTTCTCTAGCCATTTCATTTGTTATTTCATAGTTTGATGGTGCTACTAAAAAGATTGAATTTGATACTTTTTGGATATATCCATCTAATGCATAAACTCCACCACTAATAAAGTCTACAATTCTTCTTGCAACATCCTTGTTTACATATTCCAAATTTACGATTACAGATTTTTTTTCTTTTAAAAAGCTACAAATTTCTTCTGATTGTTCAAATGTTGTTGGTTGTGAAATAACCATTTTTATAGCTTGTCCTTGTGCTTGTGGCATATTTACTACTTTATTATTATTATTTTTTCTTCCAAATAGTTTTCTATCTTCTACTTCTTCTTCATCATTATTATCGTAATCGTAGATGTTTTCATCTTCATATTCTTCAGGCTCTGCTGAATCCATTCCAAATAAATCCCACACCTTGTTCATTAATGCTCCTGACATAAAAAAACCTCCTAAAAACTTTCTTACATATTATGCTAATAGTATCTACTTTTTTTCTTTTATTGTCAATAGTTTTTATAAATGTAATAAAAACTTAATATTCTTGTAATATTATTGTAATATTATTGACTTACTTTATTTAAGTCTGGGTTTAGTACGATTTCATCATAAATTGATATGCTTTGCATTGATTGTATATCTGTGCTTGAAAAGCCTAATTCTTTTAGTTCATCTACACTATAGCTTGTTACTATTGAGTATTTTTCATTTTTATTTTTTACTTTTACAAGAATTTTGTCTAAATATCCTGCTCTATTTCTTACAACATAGTTAAGTCCTTCATTTTCAACAATTGCCTGATTTGGTACTTTTAAGCCTGAGCTTTTCCACCAAATTAGATCAAATGAAATTTTTCTGTAATTTGCAAGTTCACTAATTTGTTTATTTATTTCTAATATTATTAATGTTTCTTCTTCATTTTCTTGTGATGTATAACTTACTGTTGCATCTATTTGTTTATTATTAGATAATCTAACTTTGACTTTATCATTTATTTTTGCATTTTTAGCTTGTTCTGAACTTGATATTGTTGCTATATAGCATTTTGAACTTTCTATCACTTTTCCACATTCATCGTTTGTTGCAATTAATTGTCCTGTTTTTAATTTTAAATTTTCTAAAAATTCCTTGTTTATTGTTGAAAAATTATTTGGTGTTAGTGTTTCTTCTAGCCCGTCTACTTTATATGAAACTATTCCACTTTTAGGTGCATTTATATATTCTGCTCCTGAATTTAGCTGTTCTTCTAGTGTTTTTCTTTGATTATATAATTGTTTTAAATAGCTTCCTGCTGCACTGTTTTCTCCTGAAAGTTTTGCTTTTTTTGCTACTATATCATCTATTTCTTTTTTGTATTCCGTTATTTTTGATATGTCTGTTGTTTTATTCAATAATTCAACTTTTTCGTCTAATTGATTTTCTAATAATTTTATGTCTGAAGAAAATATGCTGGTTTGTCCTTTTAATGCTTCTTGTATTTTACTATCTAATTCTGATATTTGTTCTTTTAGCTTGTCTTCATTTTTGCTATAATATCTATATATGGAGTCCCCCTTTGCAGTTTTTTCTCCTTCATTTTTTATTCTTTCCATTCCATTTTTGTAGTTGTTCCCTTTTACAACTTGCTCATCTCTAATTATGTACCCTATGTCTGTCTCTTCTTGGTATAGTGTGCCATTTTCTACAGTCACTTTGTCTGTTGGTTGTTTTACTAATAAATATACGGCATATAGCAAATATATTATTATAATTGCTAATATTATATACATAATTATTTTTTTTCTATTTTTTTGTTTATTGTTTTCTTCTTTCAATATCTAACCCCTCCAAAATAATATTGATATTATTTTGTATGTCATTCGTGCCTTCTAGCCATATTGTTTGCTTGTTTTTTCTAAACCATGTCATTTGTCTTTTGGCATATCTTCTTGTTTCCATTTTTATTTTTTCTTCCATTTCTTCTTTTGTATATATTCCATTTATATAGTCTACTACTTCTTTATATCCCAATCCTTGCATTGCTGTTGGAAATTTTTTGTATTTAGCTAATATGTTTTTAACTTCTTCTATCAAGCCTTGTTCTAACATTATATCTACTCTTTTGTTTATTCTTTGATATAACTGTTCTCTATCCCATTTTATGGCATATACTTTGTAGTCATATTCTATTGGCTTTTGTCTTGATTCTTTTTCTTGTTGTGTTTTTGTTTTGCCTGTTGCTTTGTATATTTCTAAAATTCTTAATATTCTTTTTTTGTCATTTTTGCTTATTTTTGCCATTGCTTCTGGGTCAATTTCTAAAGCTTTTTTATATAATATTTCTAGTCCTTGTTTTTCTGCTATTTCTTCTAATTCTTTTCTATAATTTTCATCTAGTTCTATGTTATTATATTCTATTTCATATATCAGACTGTCAACATATAGTCCAGTTCCTCCAACAATAATAGGATTTTTACCTTTTTTTAAAACTTCTTTTATTGCTTTTTTTGCATCTTTCTTATATTGTGCGACACTGTATCTTTCTTCTGGCGATACAAAATCTATTAGGTAATGTTGTATCCCTTGCATTTCTTCTACTGTTGGTTTTGCTGTTCCTATGTCCATGTCTTTATAAATTTGCATTGAGTCTGCAGAGATTATTTCTCCATTTATTTGTTTTGCAAGTTCTATTGATAACGCTGTTTTTCCTGATGCTGTAGGTCCACATATTACTATAACTTCTTCTTTTTTCTCCATTTTTGTTTTTCTCCTTTTCCCAATGTACAGGTCCAGTTGAAAATAATTTAATTTTTAACCTTCACTTTGTTGCTATTTTTTAATCATATTTAAAATTCCATTTTGAGCATTTCCTAAATATGAGATTTCAAATATGCAAATAATTATAATAACAATAATTAAAATTATTATGCTTTTTGTTAATGTTTCTTTTTTTATTTCATTGTTATTTATTTGTTCTAGTTTTTTAAATATGAATGGTAATATTATATATCCATTTATTATTGAAAATAATATTACAAATACTCTTCGTATTATTTTCATTGTTTCTTCATTTTCATAATTTATCCCTATTTTTGATATGTTGAATATTATAAGTGTTAATATATATACAGCTATTATTCCTGCTATTATGCATATAATTTTGGTTTTTGTTTCTATTGTTCCTAAGTTGTGCCACGTCCATCCTATTAATATTAAAAACATTATTAGTATTATTGCTGAAATTAATGCCATTTTATTTTCCTTGTATAATATATTTAGGTTTTTTAATAAGGGCTTTACCTATAAACCCTATTGGGAGAATTCACAGCCTTTTATCATTTTTTATTGATGGCTAAAAGCTGTGAATTTTTATTATTTTCTAGCAAATTTTCTTTCTATATCGTATTTGCTCATTTTTATTGCTGTTGGTCTTCCATGTGGGCATGTAAATGGGTTTGGTAATTCTAATAATTTGTCCATTAAGTTTTCAACCTCTGCCTTGTCTAAAACCATATTTGCTTTTACCGCTGCTTTACATGCAACTGTTGCTATAAATTTTTCTTCTTTTTCTTGTTTTGCTGTCCTTGCTACTGTATTTATTTCGTCTAGTGTTTCTAGAAATAGTTCTTTATTGTCTATATCTATACATACAGTTGGTACTCCTGTTAATTTTATTGTATTTTCCCCAAATTCTTCTAATGTAAATCCTGCTTTTTCAAACATTTCCATATTGTCTTTGGCTATTTCCATTTCTTTGTGTGATAATGTTATTATGTCTGGTAATAGCAGTAATTGTGAGTCTTTTGAAGTATCGTTGTAGTAATTTCGTTTTACTTTTTCGTACATGATTCTTTCATGTGCTGCATGTTGGTCAATTATGTACATTTCTTTGTCCATTTCTATTATTATGTATGTGTTAAATGCTATTCCTATAAATTTGTATGTTGGTCTTTGATATTCTGCACTTTCTTCAAATACTGATATGTTTTCTTTTATTAGGTCTATTGCTGTATTTGTATCTTTTTTGTCTTCTACTATTGGTGTTTCTATTGGTTTTCTTCCAAATAGTTTTTCATACATTGTGTTAAAGTCTTCTGCTGGTGTTTCTGTATAGTCTCTGCCTTCCATTTTTTCTATTTGTTCATTTATTTCTTCTATTTTTGTTTCGATATTTTCTTCTTGTATGTTTTCTTCTATTTTTGTTTCAGTATTTTCTTCTTGTATGTTTTTTTCTATTTTTGTTTCAGTATTTTTTTCTTGTGCAATTTCTTCGTTTTCTGTTTTAATACTTTCCTCTTGTTCTAAATCTTGGTTTTTTATTTCACTATTTTCTGTTGTTTGTTCTTCTTTTTTTTCTTCACTTTCTGGTAATACACCTTCAATTTTAGTTTTATCATTTTCTTCTTTGTTATCGATTTGTTTTTGTAAGTCTTCTTTCATTTTCTTTAGTTGTTCTAATATATCAGCTGTGTTTATTGGGCCTCCTTGTCCCACATTCATATTGTCTTGTACAGAATTTGTTTTTATTTTGCTTTCTTGTTCATTATATTCTTCTATTTTTTTTATTTCATTTTTTCTAAAGTCAAATAGTCCATTTGATTGTGGTCTATTTTCTGTTATATTATCTTCTCTTTTTTCAGTACTTGCAACAAGTTCACTTTCTAGCAACGTATTTTTTATTGAATGATATATTGATTGGAATATTTTATTTTCTTCTTCAAACCTTACTTCTAATTTTGCTGGATGAACATTTACATCTACTTTGGCTGGATTCATCGTTATGTTTAATATTACGAATCCATATTTTCCAATTGGAATTAATCCTTTAAAAGCTTGTTCTGTAGCTGCTGATAACGTTTTGTCTTTTACATATCTTTTATTTACAAAAAACAATTGGTTTGATCTATTTGATCTTGCTATTTCTGGTTTTCCTATAACTCCCGTAACTTTTATGTCTTCGTATGTGTAATCTACTGGTATTATTCCATTTGCTACGTCCTTGCCATATATGCTATAAATTACACTTTTTATATCCCCATTGCCATTTGTTTGTATTACTGTTTTTCCTGTGTTTATTAATTTTATAGCTATATTAGGGTTTACTAGAGCAATTCTTGTTATTGCATCTTCTATGTAACCTGCTTCAGTATAATCTTTTTTTAAGAATTTATATCTTACTGGTGTATTAAAAAATAGATTTTTTACAACTATGCTAGTTCCTGTTTGACACCCAACTTCTTGTTTATCTAATACATCTCCTGCTTCAACAGTTATTTTATATCCTGTTTCTTGGCTTGCTGTTTTTGATGTTAATTCTACATTTGCTATTGCTGCAATACTTGCTAGTGCTTCGCCTCTAAACCCCATAGATGTTACTACATCTAAGTCTTCAGCTTTTCTTATTTTGCTTGTTGCATGTCTTTCAAATGCTATTTCTAAATCGTCTGGAGCAATTCCCTTTCCGTTGTCTGTAACTCTTATATATGATATTCCACCGTTTTTTATTTCTACTGTTATGTTATTTGCTCCTGCATCTATTGAATTTTCGACCATTTCTTTTATTACTGATGCTGGTCTTTCTATAACTTCACCAGCTGCTATTTTGTTTATTGTTAAGTCATCAAGTAGAACTATGTTTCCCATGTTTGTTTCCATCCCTTCTAAAAGGAGCTGGTTAGAAAATACTTAAATTTTTCTAACCTTTTACCTTTACACTTCTTTTGAGTTTTTTGTATCTTTTTCTAATTTTTTGTCAAATATAGTTGTACATACATATGTTGAAATTGCATATACTGTTAATGCAATTGGCATTGTTATTGCATTTATAGGTGTTCTTGTTACTGTTATTATTGCTAATAAAATTAGTTGTGCTATTGCAATAATTCCAATTGATTTACATAGAACTTTTAATGAATTTATTTTGTGGTATCTTATTGCTAAATATACTAAAATTATTACTGTTGTAATTACAAATGGTATTATATATGGTTTTAATATTTCTCTACCTCTAAAGTGTGCATTTGTTTCTATTGTAACATCTTCTGCTGATATTGTAGTTTCGTATTTTTCATTTATTTTTGTTATTAAATCTGTTTTTTGTTCTTCTGTAATTTCACTTGTTGTTATACTAACTGCATCTTTGTATACTTCTATTGGTTGAATTAATACTGGTTGATTTCCTAATACTTCTTTTGCAATTTTCTCTATATCTTTTGTCTCAAATTGTTTTCCTAAATTTATTTCTATTTTTTGACTATTTTCATAGTTAAGCCCAAATACTAATTTTTTTGAAAATAATATTATTGTTCCTGCTATCAATAAAAGAGCTATTATTACAATTAATACTTTTTTAAAATTTTCTTTCATTTTTTTATTTCATTCCTTCCTAAAATGTACAAATCTGGTTGAAAAGTTTTTCAAGCTTAGTTTTATTCTTCTGATGTTTTTAATAAGTAATTTGTTATTATTGCATTATAAATTGCTATTAATACAATTCCCCAAAATGTTACCATTCCAAAGCTGTTGATTGGTGTCCATTTTATAAAGCAGAATACTACTGCTAATATGCATATTGGAATTATTCTAACAAAAAATGTTTTGTATGATGTTGAAATTGCTTTTTTTACAACATTTTCTATATTTTCTTTTTTGTATTTTTTAATATTTGATAATATCATTATTGTAAATATATAATTTAATACTAACATCATTATTATTGCAAATATTGAGTCTATTGATATTACAACATTTGTATATCTTATTAATAATAGATATATTGCTGCTAGTCCTATGTTTGCAATTCCTGCTAAAAGTCCATTCATTTTGTATTTTATTATTAAAATTATTATTCCTATAATTGCTATAGCTGCTACCGCAATTTCAATGTTTGTTAGGTTTTCTTCTGTTATGTTTGATAAAATATATTGATTTTTCTCCATGTCATATTTTATTGGTAATTTTCCACTGTCTAGAACTGTTGCTACACTTTGTGCTTGTTGTATATAGTTATTTAGTGTTGTTGTGTCTGTTGTTGCACTTCCAACTGATAATTGAATTTTTCCTGTTGTTAGTGGCTCTTCAAAGTATGTTGACATTAATTCACTATCATCTATTTTTAGTGATATTTTTTTATCTGTTGATGTTGTGCTTTCGCTTGCTGTGTTTTCTGAATTTTCTTCATTTGTTGCTGTTTCATCTGTTGTATTTTCTTCTGCTGTATTTTCTGAAGTTGTGTTGTTTTCTGTTGATGTGTTTTCTTCTGATTTTACATATGTTTTGCTTATTTCTTCTAATTTATTTTTTCCTTCTTTATTAAATGCAATTTCTAAGTATACTGCTGTACCTGAATTTGTTGTATTATATAAAACACTTGATGATTTTATATAACTGTTATCCATTAGAACTTCGTTTGTTTCACTATCTAATATTTCAAATTTTCCTACTGAAAGTAATCCAGAAATTATATTATCTGTATTTTTATTTTCTGGTATTTCTACAGTTATTTCTCCATTTTCATTGTTTGCTGTTACTTTGTATTCTCCTACTCCTAGTTTTTCTAGTCTTTTTTCTATTACTTTTTTAGCATTTTGATAATTTTCTTCTGTTTTAACATCATCACTATTTTCAGAATTTACTGTTAGTTTTAATGTTCTTGCTCCATTTAGGTCCATTGCGTATGTATAGTCTTTTACATTGTTTGACATTTGGTTTTTGTTTTGCTTATAGATTCCAAAAAAACCTATCATTGATATTAATATAATTAATAATATAATTGTTAGTATTTTGATTGTTTTCATTGCTTTTTTCATTTTCTTTACCTCCGTTTATAGCAATTTTGTGTTATTTATTATAAGTTCAAACCATATTCTTAAGTATTTTGCTGCATATTTACACATCATTGTTCTGTCCATAAATATTTCAAAATAGTCAAGTACTGGACATATGTTGTTTTCTATTGTTAAGTTTAATGTTATTTTTCTGTCTTCTTCGTTTAAAATTAAATCTGCATTTGTTACTGCATAGTTTACTCTGTCGTGTATGTCAAATGTTGAGATGTTTTTGTTTACAACTCTGTCTCTGTGTACGTCAGACTTATCTGCTAGTATTAGGGCTGCAGATATGTCGCTTACTGCTGTTCCTGTGTTTTCGTCGTGGTTTCCGATTGCCATCATTATTTTTGTTATTTCTTCTATTGGCATTCCCATTTCTTTTAGTATGTCATATGCTAATATTGCTCCTGTGTGCGCATGGTCTACTCTGTTTACACAGTTTCCTATGTCATGCATGTATCCTGCTATCCTTGCTAGTTCTATTGTCCTTTCTGGATAGCCTAATTTTTCTAGTATGTCTCCTGCTCTTTTTGATACTATTGATATATGTCTGTGCCCGTGTTCTGTGTATCCTATTGCATTTAGTTGCTCTTGCGCGCCTCTTATTAAGGCGTCTAACTCTTGATTTTCTTTAATGTCTTTTAAAGTTATCATTGGTTACCTCCTTTTTGTCTTTTTAGATTTTATATTAATTTGCTAAAAATATCAACAGTTTTTTATGAATTTGTTATTTTTATTTTTATATTTGTTACAATTATGGTCTGTTATTGTAAATTATTTGATATATAACAAAAAAACGACTTGTCAATAGCCGTTTTAATTTGGAGCGAATAAGCTACAGCTTACGAACCATAATGCTCTCTTTCTAAAAATATTATATATGAAATCCTATTAAATTTCAATGGGAGTATGGAAAAATTTGTTATTCTATAGTATAATAATTGTAATTAAAATTCTTGGAGGTACAATATGAGCAAATTTAAAACAATGGTTAGAAAAGATATTGAACTTTGCGATGAATACATTGATAAGAATATGGCTACTCATTCAGAAGTTAATGCTTTATTAGGAAAATATGTAATGGATTATCCTGATTTTAATAAAA
>CAKPAB010000014.1 GCA_934132805.1 uncultured Clostridia bacterium
AAAAATAGTCAGATAGAAGAATATGTCAAAACAATGGAATCGACTTATAAAAATTATTCAAAAGATGTAAAATTAAATTTTTGGGAAAGAAACAATCATAAAATTGGCGAAATGGAATTTACAACAGAGGGATCAGATACAGAAATCTATAATCATATTATTGTATTTTCTGTTAATGATAAATTAAGATTAGTTAATTTTAATTGTACTAAAGAACAAATGAGTGAATGGAAAGAAGTTAGCAAATTTATTGTGGACTCAATAATGTTTGAGTAATATAGGAGGAGAGAAAGATGAAAAAGAAATTATTTGCAATTTTACTTTGTGGGGTTATGGTTTTAGGACTTGCTGGATGTGGCAATCCAGTTAGTGATTCTAAAAAAGAATTAGAAGATGCTAAAAATGATTTAGAAGAAACTTATAAAAAATATGGATGGGTTGAGAAAGAAACTGTAAATACTATTCTTGCTAAATTTAATACTGAAATAATGGATAGTGGATTAAATACACCTGCTAGTGATGATTATATGGTTGTGGATAATGGTAAATATTGGTTTGCACTATCTGATGATGTTGCATTCTATCTAAAACCAGTTGAATCATCTGGAAATAAAGAAAAAGATATTCTTAATATGAGTGCTATTTATATGGATAATGACAAGTATAATGAAACTACTGCCATAAAGTATACAAAACTTTTGATTAAAGCCAATAATGAAGAAATTACTGATTCTGAAATTGATGAATTATTAAAAGAAGCCAAAGAAAAATCTTCTGCTAAAGCAACAGCTAATAATGGTAAAGGTATTTCAGTAGGAATCTCAAATGCCAATGATCATTATGAATATCAAGTTATTAGAGTATATAAATAATCATAAATTACAATTTGTTGAAATGGAGGATTGATTATGAAAAAAAGTTTAAAAATTACTTTAATAATTATTGGTGTTTTTGTAGGACTAATAATCTTGGATACAACCCAAGCTATAGTATTTAATAATAGTCCTATTATAAGAATAACAAAAACTTATTCAAACTCTCATAAAAAACATATAGGAGTTTTCGTAGAAACTGATATTTATGACGGTGTAACACAAACAACTCGCTTTAAATGGGAAAGTCATACTTTGCCTATAACAGATAGTACTGATAACCTAAAAGATACTTATAAGAAAGTAAGTGATTATTTTGGAAGTGAAACTACTGATCATAGTAATTTAGGTTCTTGCTCACTAGATGAAAGTAATAATGTTGTTGTCGTTGCTCTCATAGATAATAGTAAAACAAAACAGGAAGAGTTTATAAAAAATGCTAATATAAATCCAAAACATGTCAAATTTGAACAAGGTGGTCCTTATACAACATCAGCGTTTGATTTTTATATAACAAAACCAGAAAGTCACACTGATATTAGATTTAATGATTATTATACTACTAATGATCGTACAATTTATTTGGCAGGAAATATTGGGGAGCTTTATATTAAAGATCAAGATAAAGATATTACTTTGAAAACTTATCTTTCAACTGCATATCAAACACTTGATGATGGTATAAAACATATTACTGATAAATTAGAGTTAAAAGCCACACTGAAAGATGGAGGAACAAAAATTTACAAATCTAAAAATAAAGATATAACTATGATAGTATGTAATACTACTAAAAATGATAAAAAAATATTAATTGGTGATTATTCTATGGAATATACAGAAGGAGATTGTAAGAATTAATAAATCAACAATTTACTAGTGAGATTAGTTTGAAATATAACTAGTCTTTTTTTATTGATTAGAATGAGAATGAAAATTATGCATTTAAATTAAGATAGATTGATTAATTTCAATCTTTTTTTATTGAAGGAGGTGGTTAAATTGATTGTATTTAATATTTAATTTAAAAATATTTGTTTAAAAGAAAGGAAAGGATTGATAATATGAAAACAAATAATAATGTAGTAAAAAAGAAAAAAGATAAAAGAACAAAATTGTTAATAGTAGGAGGAATTAGTTTATTTACAGTATTAGGGGGTACACTTGCATATTTTACAACAAGTAGTACGATTAAAGATATTTTTAATACTGCAAAGTATGAAACAAAGATAGTAGAAGTATTTGAATCACCTAGTGATTGGACTCCAGGGACAACAACCGAAAAGACTATAAAGGTTACTAATAATGGAACTATTGATATGGCACTTCGTGCATCATATACTGAAAAGTGGGTAAATGCCAAAGGCAAAGAAATATCACTTACAGATGATGATAATAATGTAGCTGCTATAATAAATTTTGATAATAGTTGGACTAAAAGTGAAGATGGTTATTATTACTATGGTAGTAAATCAAATATGACTAAATTATTACCAAATGAAACATCTTCTTCTTTTATAACTGGAGTAACTTTTAATAAAGATATTAAAGCAGATTTAAATACCAGCGTTTCTCAAGATGGTAAAACTATTACATTTACTTCAACTGGAAATGGATATGATGATGCTACTTATACATTAACAGTTAAAATTGATACAGTGCAGTATGATCAAGCAAAAAATTTTTGGTAGAAAGGAGAATGAGTGAACTATTAAAGTTCATTATTTATGGTGAAAAAAATGTTAATGAAAGTTAAGAATGGAGTAATTAGTATATTGTATATTTTAGTTCTTATCTATCTACTTATTTTTATACCAAGATTTTTTGGACATACACCACTGGTTGTGATTTCTGGAAGTATGGAGCCGACATTAAAGGTCGGTTCTTTAATTTATTATCGTAGCAATGATCTTGATGATTTTAATAAGGATGATATTTTAGTTTATAGATATAAAAATCATACAATATCACATAGAATTGTAGAACAAGTAAAGGGTGGTTTTATTACAAAAGGAGATGCTAACCAAACAAATGATTTTTTGGTAGTTAATAACGAGCAAGTGTTAGGAAAAGGGACACAATGGTGCATCCCATACCTAGGATTATATGCTGACTTTATATACACTCATAAATATATATTATTTATAACTGTTTCATTATTAGTAATTGATTTAGGTTATGACATATATAGAAAGCAAAAGCATAAGGAGGTAATCATTGATGAAGAAAAAAATTAGTTTATTAATTATTACAATAACTGCTATGTTTTGCACTGTTGGTATAACTCTTGCTACATTTAATACAACTGCAAATTATACAAATGAGTTTAAAGCAGAAAGTTACGAATTTTCTATTGATGCAAGTGGTGGTACTTTTGCTAATGAAAAGGTTATATTAAATGGACTATCAGCAACACTACCAACACCATATCGTAAAGGATATACATTTATAGGTTATTCTAATTCATCTAATGGAAATGTAATTTATAACAAAGATATTTCTAATGTAGAAGATATTAATAATAAGAAGATATACGCTAAATGGAATATTATCACTTATAATATTACTTATGACTTAAACGGAGGTACAATAAGTGGACAACCTACAAGCTATAATGTAAATGATACTTATACACTACCAATACCTAGTAAAAGAGGGTACTCTTTTGCAGGGTGGAGTGGCACAGACATTAATGGCATAAGTAAAGATGTTGTAATTTCAAAAGGTAGCATTGGTAATAGAAACTACAAAGCAAACTGGACTATTAATACATATTCTATTTCATATAACTTAAATGGTGGCTCAATAAGTGGACAACCTACAAGTTATAATGTAAATGATACTTATACACTACCAATACCTAGTAGAAAAGGTTATACATTTACTGGTTGGAGTGGTACAGATATTAATGGTATGAGCAAAAATGTAACTGTATCTGGTGGCATAGGAAATAAAACTTATACTGCTAATTGGAGTCAAAATTATTATACCGTTTCTTATTATGTTAATGGTAATTTATGGACTACAAGAAGTGTAGGATATGGTAATAGTATTGAAAACTTAAATGCCCAATCACTATTAGATAATTATCATACATTTCACGGATGGAATAACTGGGTAGATACAATGCCAGATTATAATATAAGTTTAACTGCAAATGTTACAGAGTCTTATTGTATGTTAATGACTGGGCATGGTCCTTACGGAAATGCCACAGCATTACTAAAAGTTTTTCAAGATGCAGGTTGGACTGGTAGAGTAGAAATTGCACCATCTACAACAAGTTATTATTGGGTAGTTACCGATTATACATTAACTAGAGCAGAAGCAGAGGCACAAAAAGAATATATTGCTAGTCATACTAATTATAGAAATTATAATTACCCATATTTATATTGGGTAGCAGTTAGTTGTACTAATGGTTATTCAGAATCGTGGACTCGTTCATCTGGACAAAGGTATTTTAATTAGTGATGAAATACTTGAAATTAATGATAGAATTATATGAAAAAAGTAATGGGTTATGAGGTTAGTTTGAAATATAACTAGTCTTTTTTGAAAGAGAGGGAAAAAATGAGAAGAAGAACACATAAAAAGAACTTCTGGTTTAATGATGAAGAAGAAAACAGAATAAAAGAATTATGTAATAAAAGTGGAATGAATGAAAGTGATATAGTTAGAAATCTTATAATGGGTAATTCAATAAAAGAAGCACCAAGCAATAAGTTTTACGAAGTTGTTAGAGATTTAAGGTCAATATCTAATAATATAAATCAACTTACAAGAAAAGCACATTCACTTGGCTTTATAGATGAAAGAGAATATAGAGAAGAAGTAATTAGACTTGATATTCTAATTGATGACTTAAAATTACAATTTTTAAATAAGAATATAGCAGGTAATAAATGATATTACTTTTTTTATATGCTTGTTTAAAGGTGTCTAGTGAATGTTCTAGGATAGAGGAAGAATGGCAACAACAGGAATATGGAAAGTTGAAAAAAGATTAGACCATGTTATTGACTATGTTATAAATCCAGAAAAAACAATGAAAGATGGAGATTATCAAGAATTACATAAACTAGATGGTTATGAGAAATTAAATTATGAAACTGAAGAAGAATGTTTTGTATCAGCTTTAAATTGTTCTACTCATAGACCATACAAAGATATGATGCTTACTAAAGAGTTATATGGTAAAAAAAGTGGAATACTTGGTTATCATGCTTTTCAATCATTTAAAGAAGGAGAAATTACTCCAACACAAGCACATTTAATAGGAGTGAAATTAGCTGAGGAAATATGGGGAGATAGATTTGAAGTAATAGTTAGTACACATACAAATTGTAAGCATATTCATAATCATTTTGTAATCAATTCGGTATCATTCAAAGATGGAAAAAAATATCACGACAGTAGAGAAACTTATGCACTTATAAGACAAGTATCTGATTCATTATGTGAGGAATATGGATTAAGTGTAGTTAAAGATAAAAAAGTTAAGAAAGTTAATTATGATAATTATTATCAAGGCTATGTAAAAAAGACAAATTATCATACTTTTGCTAAACAAGATTTAGACAGAGCAATAGGTATGGCAGTATCTTATAAAGATTTTATCAACATTATAGAGAAGATGGGATATGAAGTGAAAGAAAGATATGGGAAGTTAAGTATAAGAAGAAGCCCATATAAAAGAAATATTAGAATTGAAAGAGCATTTGGTAGTGATTATTCTATAGATAGTATTAATACTAGAATTGAAAATACACACTTACCCAGAATACCTTTCATTGAATCATACAATAATGACTACAATTATAAAAAGGAATATAAAAAGAATAAAGCACACGGATTATATGGATTATTTAAACATTATTGTTATATTTTAAAAGTTTATCCAACTAAATATCCAAGAAAAGTTCTTCCAGTAAATATTAGATTAGATTTGAATAAAATGGAAGAAATATCAAATCAAACAAGACTGCTTGTAAGGGAAAAGATAGAAACCCATGAGCAGTTTTTATTTTATAAAGAACAGATAAATAGAGAAGTTCAAGAATTAGTTGGAAAAAAACATAACCTTTGGGTAAAGCATAAAAGAGTTAAAACAGAAGAAGAAAAATTGTTAATTCGTAATCAAATAAATGAAATCACTAAAGAATTAAAAGAAAAGCGAAGGGAGGTGGTCTTATGTGATGGAATAGAAAAAAGAAGTAAAGATATAGAAGAAAGTATCAAAGAACTTGAAGAAAAAGGAAAGGAGAGAGATAAATGAATTCAAGTGAAGCTGCAGAGCAAATGGTCAAGTTTTCTATTGAGGGAATTGAAATGTTATTAAGAGTAAGTGGAACTGGTGCAGAAAGAATAGCAGTTATGCTTTATACTATGGCGAAAGATAAACAAATGACAAAAGGTAAAACATCACTTAATAAGATGTTAAAATCTGGTAGTCCACTTCAAATATTTTCAGTTAAAGCAAGTGAACTTAAAAAGTTTGAAAAAGAAGCAAAAAAATACGGCATACTTTATACTGCTTTAATTGATAAAAATCTTCCTGATAATGATGGGATAGTAGATATTATGGTTAGAAGTGAAGATGCATCAAAAGTAAATCGTGTTGTTGAAAGATTTAAACTTGCTCAAACTGATAACATTACAATTAGAAATGAAATAGAAAAAGACAAGATGGAAGAAATGATGAAAGAAGCCAAAGAGAAAGGCATTCCAGTTATTTCTGATGAAGAAAAACTTGCTAATGATATATTAGCAAAACCAATTCAAAAGGAGAAAAACGAAATATCAAACCCCGATGTGGCAAAGACACAAAAACCTCTGTCAGAGCCCAGCTTAGAGAACTTAAAGGTACAGGAAGGTGTTATTAAAGAAAATAAACCATCTGTTCGTAAATTACTTCAAAGATTAAAAGATGAAGTAAAGTATAGAAATGTTCCAAAAGATTATAGGGAAGCTATAAAAAAAGGTCAGGAGGCAATAGAAATAGATGTTAATAAAAAAACTAAAACAACATATTCTCCTGATGGTAAAGTAAAAAAACAAAAGTTTAAAAATGGAAAGGAAAGATAAATATGAAAGAGGAAACAAAAGCATCTTATGATAAAGAGGCATATATTAAAAAGAAAAGAGAACAGTTAGATAATGCTTATAAAACTATTGATGAGGGATTAGAAGAAATAACTACTAATCCTGATTTTTTTAAAGAGTATTTAGCAGTGCAAGGTAAGTTTGACTTATATACACCAAGAAATGCTATTTTAATTGCTAAACAATTACCTAATGCAATACAATTAAAAGAAATGAAAAAATGGATAGAAGATAATGTAAGTTTTAAAAGTAAGTATCCTAAAAAGATTGTTATACTTGATCCTAGAGAACCATACACTACTAAAGATGGTAGAACAATCAAAGGATATACTGCTAAAGAACTTGTAGATGTATCTGAAACTAATATGAAACCATATACTAAAAATTATGATAAAAAAATGATATTACAAGCACTCCTACATGAATGCCCTATGGATGTTAAAAGTGTTGATAGTTTAGAAAATGATTTATCTTCTAAATGGGATACAGAAAATAAAGTCTTGTATTTATGTAGAAATGAAGATAGTAATATTGCATTTAAAACTGCAATAACAGAACTTGCTAAAATAAACATATATGATAATACAAAGGAAGTTGATAATGAAAAAGCAGAATGTGTAGCATATATGTTATGCAAAAAATATGGCTTTGATATTGAATTTGATAATATAGAAAAAATTACTGAAAGATTTAAAGGTATGGAAAAGAAAGATGTTGTAAATGAACTAACATCAATAAAAGAATCAGTTAAAGAACTTAATAAACAAATTAGTGATTATGTGCAAGAGAATGTAAAGCAAAAGAATAGAGAACAAGAAAGGTAATTATGAAAGATACAATAAAGTATGAATTTACAATATTAGAAAGTAATTTAATCATAAAATCACTCAATTTATTAAGAAACTATTTATCAAAGCAAGAAAGATCCACAGAGTCTGTTGATGAAATAATTATTAAATTATCTGAATACGGAAAAATGGATATGGATAAGTACGAAATAGGTATAATTATAAATGCCTTAAATAATTATAGATATAAATTAAAAAGTATGAATGAGTCAAGAAGTGAAGTAAATGAGCTTTTGTTAAGATTATTAGATGATAGTGAAAAAGTTAGTAAAAAAAAAGTCCTTTCAAGGATAGTTACGAGAGATAATGGAAGAAGATAAAAAAAGACAAATAATAATCTTATCAATTATAGGCATTATTCCTATTATATGGATTGCACTTTTAGTAGCACCTTATTCTAATGATGGATTAATTAGTATAATTAAAAATAGTAATCAAATATTTAATAATCCATTTAATATTAAGATATGTGAGAATAGTTTGAATACTGTTCTTTTTTTATTACTTATATATATTGGTGGAATAGTTCTATACTTTTCTACAAGAAAAAATTATAGAAGAAATGAAGAATATGGAAGTGCTAAATGGGGAAGTGCAAAAAATATCTGCAAGAAGTATCAAGAAAAAAATAGTAATAATAACAAGATACTAACTAGAAATGTTGAAATAGGACTTGATGGTAAAAAGCACAGAAGAAACTTAAATGTTTTGGTATGTGGTGGTAGTGGTGCTGGTAAAACTAGATTTTATGCAAAACCTAATATAATGCAGTGTAATTGTTCTTTTGTAACATTAGACCCAAAAGGAGAAATATTAAGAGATACAGGTTATTTGTTAGAACAAAAAGGTTATGAAGTTAAAGTCTTGGATTTAATCAATATGGATAAGAGTCATTGTTATAATCCATTTGTATATTTAAAAAGTGATAATGATGTTCAAAGACTTGTAACTAATCTTTTCAAATCAACAACACCAAAAGGAAGCCAGAGTAATGACCCTTTTTGGGATACTGCTGCATCAATGCTTTTATTATCACTAATTTTTTATTTGTGGTATGAAGCACCAGAAGAAGAACAAAACTTTACTATGGTTATGGAAATGTTAAGAGCAGGAGATGTTAAAGAGGATGATGATATGTATTCTTCTCCACTTGATTTACTTTTTGAAAAACTAGAAGAAAAGAATCCAGAACATATTGCTTTGAAATATTACAAAGATTATCACTCTGGAAGTGCTAAAACACTAAAGTCAATTCAAATAACATTAGCATCAAGATTAGAAAAGTTTAATCTAAGAAGTCTAGCAATGCTTACTATGACAGATGAATTAGATTTACCAAGTTTAGGAGAGAAGAAAACAGCATTATTTGCTTTAATACCAGATAACGATACATCATTTAACTTTATAGTAAGTATTTTATACACTCAATTATTTCAACAATTATTTTATTTAGCAGATCATAAATATGGTGGAAGTTTACCTATTCCAGTTCATTTTGTAATGGACGAATTTCCAAATGTTAGTCTTCCTGATGACTTTGAAAAAATTCTCTCCGTCATGAGGTCAAGGCAGGTTTCAGTATCTATTATTGTTCAGAATATAGCTCAAATTAAGGCACTTTTTGAGAAACAATGGGAAAGTATTTTAGGTAATTGTGATGAGTTTTTATATCTAGGTGGTAATGAACAAAGCACTCATAAATATGTTAGTGAACTTATGGGAAAAGAAAATTTAGATTTAAACACTTATGGTAAATCACATGGAAGAAATGGTAATTATTCAACAAATTATCAACAAACTGGTAGAGATTTAATGACGCCAGATGAAGTTAGAATGTTAGATAACAAGTATGCAATTTTATTTATAAGAGGAGAAAGACCGATAAAAGATTTAAAGTATGATATTTTAAAACATCCTAACATAAGTCTTACTACTGATGGTCATGCTCCATCATACGAGCATGGAAAAGTAGATAATGCTATTGCAACTATAACAGTTGATTATGATGTTCCAAGTTATGATTTTAAAGATATAGAAGTAATAGCAAATAATTATGAAGTAATATCTAGTGAAGATATGGAAAGTTATTTAAATAAAAAGAAAGGAAATGATAAAAATGAAGAACAAAAATAAAAGTATAGAAAAGAGAATTAAAAAAGGATATAAGATTTATGTATTAGCATTAATTGGAATAAGCAGTTTAAGTATGTTTACTCCAAATGTTTTTGCAGCTGATGACCCAATAGCAGTTGTAAATAATTTATCAGACTTTATATTTCAACTAACAAAGGTAGTAGGTGGAATTATTGCAGGATATGGAGTTGTTCAAATTGGATTATCCTTTACAAATCATGATCCATCACAAAGAGTTAATGGTGCTTTATTTTGTGTAGGTGGAATAATTGTTATGTGTGCTAAAGCTATACTAACAAGAATTGCTGGTTAAAAAGTATGGGTAGAAATTATTTTCTACCCATTTTACTTTAATAGGAGGTGGAAAAATGTTAATATTAGCCAGTGGTAATTGGGTAGTAAACAACCTAGAAAATGCCATAGATACTTGGAATAGCAAGTTAACTGAAATATGGCAGATAATTACACAGTCCCCAGAAACATTTAAAGGTGGAGCAATATGGCAAGTAATACTTAAAATAAATGGAGCAGTACAAGCAATAGGATTAGCACTACTTGTATTATTCTTTGTTGTAGGTGTTGTTAAGACTTGTAGTTCACTTGCTGATGTTAAAAAGCCAGAACACGCAATTAAATTATTTGTAAGATTTGCTATTGCAAAAGGAATAGTTACTTATGGATTAGATTTAATGTTATCTATTTTTAAAATAGTACAAGGTGTGATGTCAACAATAATGAAGTCGGCAGGTTTTGGTGCTGTGTCTAAAACAATACTTCCACAAGAAATAGTAAAGGCAGTAGAAAGTTGTGGATTTTTTGAGTCTATTCCATTATGGGCAGTAACTTTGATAGGAGGATTATTCGTAACAGTTTTATCATTTATAATGATACTTACTGTGTATGGTAGATTTTTTAAATTATATTTATATACTGCTATTGCACCAATACCTCTATCAACTGCTGCTGGAGAACCTACGCAAAGGATATGTGCAAGTTTTCTTAAATCATTTACTGCAGTATGTTTAGAGGGAGCAATAATAGTATTGTCTTGTATTATTTTCTCATTATTTGCATCTAGCCCACCAGTAGTTGATACAAATGCAGCTGCCGTTACACAAGTGTGGAAGTATATTGGAGAACTCATTTTTAATATGCTAGTTTTAGTTGGAACAATTAAGATGAGCGATAGAGTTGTAAGAGAAATGATGGGATTATAGGGAGGCACTATGAATTATAGAATATTAAAAATAAAGAATGATATTGAATTATTTTTAAAAGATAATATAGAACATCAAAATAAACATATTGATTATATTTTATTTAATCCTAAAACTAATGATACTTATGTTTTGGCAAGTAATGGTTATGATGAGGCAATAGAATTTACCCCATATACTAAAAATGAAAGTGGTGGTTATACACAAGTGCCAGAGTGGGATTATAACTTTGACTATTATATATATAACTATTTAGAGGAGGGTTTAAAAATAGGATATATGACTGATGATGTTCATTATTCTATTTGGAATTCAATCAGTGAATTATATCCAACAGATATTGAATATAAAAATGGGGTTCAAGAATACTTACAATATTGTAAAGATAATAATATTACTAAAGAATATCTGGATATTAAAACAGGACTAGATACACCAAATATAATGAAATACTATAAAGAAAAGTATGTTAAAACTTTTGATTATTGGGAAACTGATTATGGCGATTTAAGATGTAGTGTAATTCTTTATGAAAATGGAAAAGCTAAAGCATATATTATTGCTAGTTATGATGAAGATATAGAAAATGTAGATGATTTGATTTATAAAGATTTTGACAAATATTTAGAATTACCAAAGATATCTAAATGCTCTAAACTATTGCAAAAAATCTATGATAATGTTTGTGAGTCAAATGCTTCAATATGTTATATTTCAAAAGAAGATTGGAATAATTATTATACAAACTTTAATGAAAAAGACATTGAAAAATTAAAAGCAGATATAAAAAAATATCATTTAGAAGATGTTATTACAATAAATGATTATGATTACAAAATTATAGGTTGGGGAGATTTAGAAACTAGATTTAATGATGATAGAAAATTAGAAAAAAATAAGAATAAAGATAAGGAGCGATAATTAAATGAATAGAAAATTAGATAATGGAATGTTTGTAGTAGATATAGGTTATAGAAATGATATTCCAGTTGCACTTGTAGAAAGGCAATACAAAAATACTGTTGAATATATAATTGCATTTAACTATGAAATTAAAAATAATAAAATGACTTGGGGATATGGTTATTACTATGATAAAAATTTAGGTAAAGCTATGGATGATTTTAAGAAAGTATTAGCAGGCAAAAATCTTGCTGATACTTTTTCTAATAAGAAGAGGAGTGATAAATTATGCAATACGAGATAAAGGATAATAAAGTAATTATTGATAAAGATTCTTTTAATGAAGAAAATGAAATACAATATTTAAACTTTGTTTTAGGTTATGATCTTCTTAATAATTTTTATAAAGACTCTATATATCCAGAATGTGATTTTAATTATGATTTTAGTGATTACTTATCAAGAAAGTTTATTAAAAGTGATGAATATCAAGATACAAAGTATTCTACTTATGAAATGTTAGAAAAGTGGCTAAAAAATAATATGAAAACTATAAAGAAAGAATATGAGGAGTTTATAGGTAAAACAAAAGACATATATATTGTTGGTAACTATATTTGCACAGTAGATGATTATAACTATGATAATCCTAAAGAAAGTATTGTTATGATTTATAAAAATAATAAAGATTATAGGAATGGAGATTATTTAGAACAAGTATCATTATCAAATGACAATATAAGAAAAAATATAAAAGATTATATAACTGATACTTATAATGTTAAAAACTATAAGGACTATGAGAGGTAGTTTATGAGTAGAGAATTATTTAAGAGTATGGTTTATAAAGATGGTAAGGTTTATACAAGACAATGTAGTAATAATGTTTGTCCTAAGAATTATGATAGAGAAGAAAATAAAGGACTTACTAGATTATATCAAGAAAAAGGACAACAAGATTTTGAAAAGTTCTTTATAACAAACTTACTATTAGAGGGTACTGTAGAAGTATTAAATGGTAGTAATAATACTTTAAGAAGATTAAACTATATTGCTAATTTATTATGGAAAGATAAAGAGTTTATAAAATTAAGAAATAAAGAAGATGAGATATTTACCAAATCACTTCATGCTAAAACAGAAGAAGAAAAAAGTAATGTTCATATAGAATACAAAAACATTAAGGAAGATATAGCAAACTATGTATCTTCCTTTTATGATAATCACACAAGACTAATTAAAAACATAGAAAGGAGCAGGTAAATATGGAAAACAGAAGAAAGGTTGAAAAGATTAAAAATAAATATCCAGTAGGTACACGAATTAGACTAAATTATATGGATGATAATTATTCAGTTCCTAGAGGTACTTGTGGAACAGTTGAGTATGTAGATGATGAGGGACAAATTGGAATGAAATGGGATAATGGTGGAACTTTATCACTTGTTTATGGTGTTGATAGTTTTGACATTATAGAAAATAAAGAATTAAGTCGTAATTCTTCAAAAAAGAAAGATGAAAGGGGAAGATAAAATTGGAAGTAAAGATAAATAGAGAAATAAGAAATTACACAGAACATTTATTTTTTGGATTATCAATAAGGCAATTTATATGTTCAATATGTGGTTGTTTAGTAGCAGTAGGACTATATTTTATATTTAGTCCTATTTTTAATAAAGAGATAACATCATGGATTTGTATTATAGGAGTCATACCTTTTGCTGGTATTGGCTTTTTTAAATATAACGGAATGAACTTAGAAGATTTTATTATAACATGGATAAAATCAGAAATACTTATACCTAAAAAATTAAAGTTTGTATCTGAAGATATGTACTATGAAATGACTAAAAACATTATAGAAAATAAAAAAAGAGAGGAGTTTAATAGAGATGATAAAATCAATCAATAATTTAAAGAAACAAGAAAAAGATAACTTCAATATTCCAAAGTCTATACAACAAGTAATACCTATTCAAAGAGTGTGGATTGATGGAATATTTTTAGTTGGTAAGAATAAATATTCGCAAACATTTAAGTTTACCGATATAAACTATGCAGTAGCATCAAAAGAAGATAAAGAGGCAATGTTTTTAGAATATGGAGAATTGCTTAACTCTTTTGATAGTGGAGCAACAACTAAAATAACGATAGCTTTAAGAAGAATAAATAAAAAAGACTTTGAAAAAGAAATACTATTACCATTTAAAGAAGATGGACTAGATATTTATAGACAAGAATATAATCAAATGTTACTTGATAAAGCAGTAAATAGTAATGGGATGGTAAGAGAAATATATTTAACTATATCGGTATTCAAGAAAAGTATAGAAGATGCTAGAAATTATTTTAGAAGAGTATCAACTGATATAGTATCTCATTTAGCAAAACTAGGTAGTAAATGTATAGAACTTGATGCAACAGAAAAGTTAAGAATATTACATGACTTTTATAGAATAGGAGAAGAAGTAAATTATAATTTAGATATAAAAGATTTTATGAGAAAAGGACATAACTTTAAAGATTATATATGCCCTGATGGATTTTCATTTAAAAAAGATTATTTTGAAATGGGTAAAAAATATGGCAGAGTTTTATTTCTAAAAGAATATGCAAGTTATATAAAAGACTCTATGATTTCAGAACTTACAGATATGAACTCTAATATGATGATGAGTATTGATATTATACCAATACCAACTGATGAGGCAGTTAAAGAAGTAGAAAATAGATTGCTTGGAGTAGAAACTAATATTACCAATTGGCAAAGAAAACAAAATGCTAATAATAATTTTAGTGCAGTAATTCCCTATGATTTAGAACAACAACGAAAAGAAAGTAAAGAATTTTTGGATGACTTAACAACAAGAGATCAAAGAATGATGTTTGCTAATTTAACTTTGGTTATAACAGCAGATACTAAAGAAAAGTTGGATGCTGATACAGAAACAATACTTATTACAGGAAGAAAACATTTATGTCAAATAGCACCTTTAACTTATCAACAAATGGATGGATTAAATACAGCACTTCCTATTGGAGTTAGAAATGTAAAAATATTAAGAACTCTTACAACTGAAAGTTTATCTGCTTTAATGCCTTTTAGAGTGCAAGAGATTATGGATAAAGGTGGAATATATTATGGCGAAAATGCCATTAGTCATAATTTAATAATGGTAAATAAAGAAAATCTACAAAATCAATCATCATTTTTGCTTGGAGTACCTGGAAGTGGTAAAAGTTTTAGTGCAAAAGAACTAATAGTGTTTTTAGCTTTATCAACTGATGATGATATTATGATTTGTGATCCAGAGGGAGAGTATTCGGCACTTGTCAAAGCACTTGGTGGGGAAGTAATAGAAGTATCAGCAAGTAGCAAAGACCATATAAATCCTATGGATATGGTAGAGGGGTATGGAGATGGACTTAATCCTGTTATTGATAAATCAGAGTTTGTGCTTTCATTGTTTGAACAATTAGACAAAACCGGATTAGGTCCAAGGGAAAAATCAATAATAGATAGATGTACTCAACTAACTTATGATGAATACCATAAAACTGGAATTACTCCAACTCTTATGACATTAAGAGAAAAACTACTAGAACAGCCAGAAAAAGAAGCAGGGGAACTTGCTTTAACTCTTGAAATGTTTACTAATGGTAGTTTAGATGTGTTTGCTCATGAAACTAATGTAAATATTAGTAGTAGAATAGTAAGTTATGATATTTATAAACTTGGTAAGCAGTTAAAAACAATGGGATTATTAGTTATAACAGATGCAATGATAAATAGAGTATCAGATAATTTTAAGAAAGGTAAAAGAACTCATATCTTTATAGATGAGATTCATGTATTATTTGAAAATGAATATTCTGCAACATTCTTTAATAGTGCTTGGAGGCAATTTAGAAAAAGAAATGCTTATCCAACTGCAATTACTCAAAATGTGCAATATTTATTATCTTCAGTAGATGCTACTACAATGTTATCTAACAGTGAGTTTATAGTAATGCTAAATCAAGCATCATCTGATAGAAAGGAGTTAGGAAATTTGCTTAATATTTCTAAATTACAAATGTCTTATATAACTAACTCTGATGCAGGATGTGGACTTATTAGATATGGTAGTAGTCTTGTCCCTTTTGTTAATAAATTTCCAAAGAACACTAGATTATACAAACTTATGACTACTAAACCGGGTGATTAGTGTGTCAGAAATAAAACAAAAAGAAAAAGTAAAAGGAACAATCAAAACACTAGATAAGGGGAAGATTGCAGTTGATAAAGCAAAATCTAGTATAGTTGGTATTAAAGAAAAAAGTGAAAATAGTTATGGTAATACAAATGAAAATAATGCAAATGAGTATGCAGTAAATAGGCTTAGTGCTGGTGGAAAATTTGCAGTGTATAATTCTAGTAAAATTAAAACGAAAGGTAATAATGCAGTAAGAGATACAAAAAATAATATTATTAAGACAAAGAATACGATTAAAACTATTAAATCTAAACTAACTGAAAAAAAGAAGATTAAGGAAGTTAAAAGTAAAATTAAAACAAGTAAGAAAGTTGTTAAAGATACAGCAAAGGTTACTAAACAAACTGTTAAAACAACAGAAAAAGCAAGAAGATTAGCAGTTAAAACTATAAAAACTACCTATAATGGAATTAAAGCAGTATTTAAGGCAACTGTATCAGCAGTTAAAGGGATTATTGCAGGGACAAAGGCATTAATCTCTTTACTACTTGCTGGTGGTTGGATTGCGGTTATAATTATAATTATCATTTGTCTAATAGGACTTATATGCACATCTTGGATGGGAATATTCTTTTCAAGTGAAAGTACAGGCACTGTTCCAATGAGTAGTGTAGTTAAAGAAATAAATAAAGAAATGGCAGAAAAGATAGTTGAAATACAAAATAATAATCCTCATGATGATTATAAGATAGAATCAGACCGAACAGAATGGAAAGATGTTCTTGCTATTTATACTGCTAAAGTAACAAAAGGTAATAATTCGGCAGATGTTATTACTATGGATGAAAAAAAGAAACAAGAACTAAAAAAAATATTTTGGGATATGAACATTGTTAGCTATGAAGTTAAAGATGAAAATAAAGATACAACTTATGAAATAAGTTTTGATAATTCACAAGAAAAAATGACTAAAAAAGTTTTGTATATCAAAATAACTCATAAAACAGTAGATGACATGATGAATATGTATTTCTTTAACTCAATGCAAAAAGAACAAATAAAAACCTCTTTAAGTGATGAATATGCGAGTATGTGGTCATCTGTTATCTATGGAACACCTGTTGGCAGTCCTGATATGGTACAGATTGCATTATCACAAGTTGGTAATGTTGGAGGAGAGCCATATTGGAGATGGTATGGTTTTAATTCAAGGGTAGAGTGGTGTGCAGTATTTGTTAGTTGGGTTGCTAATCAAAGTGGATATATACAATCTGGTATTATTCCTAAATTTTCTGGTTGTCAAACAGGAATAGATTGGTTTAAAGCAATGGGAGAGTGGCAAGAAAAAGGATATACACCAAAAGCAGGAGATATAATATTTTTTGACTGGGAAGTAGATGGAAAGGTTA
This sequence comes from uncultured Clostridia bacterium, assembly GCA_934132805.1. GTDB lineage: Bacteria > Bacillota > Clostridia > TANB77 > CAG-508 > CAG-269. The sequence continues at coordinate 17,684 of CAKPAB010000014.1, forward strand.
ATCATGTAGGAATAGTTGAAAAAGTAGAAAGTGGCAAAGTATATACAGTAGAGGGTAATTCTACTGATGATACTTGTAGGCAAAAAGAATATTCTTTGAATAGTAAAGTAATATTTGGCTATGGAACACCTGCATACTAAAAGGAGAGCTGTTGCTCTCCTTATTTTTTTTTGTTTAGAAAGTAGGATTTTTTTACTGCTAATTTACTACTACTTAATTATTAGTTATTATTTTTTAAAAAATTGTAAATAACTGATAATTTTAAGATAATCCATAAAAATGCTCTTGTAATATCTTTCTCTTCAATTTCAGAAGAAAGTCCATATTCATTTATGGTATCATAATGCACAGGCAATTTTAATTTTCTATTATCATTTCTAAATAATTTATTTAATAGATCATCAACTATATATTCTGCACTATCTTCTATTACATAATATTTATTATCATTATCTTGTTTGTGTGAATAACTAAAAAAGTCTAGGACTTCTTCAATGTTATAATTATTATCTTTAATTAGATTATAGTTATTCATTTCTTTAATTTCAGATAAATAAAAGTTTATTGTATCTTCTATTATTTGTTTTTGTTCTTTACTGCTTTTATTGTTAAAGTTTGGGATTACATCTAATAATTCATAATGATAAACAATACTTCTTATTTTTGAAATCCTTTCATCAAAACAATTTACTACATTTACTACTTCATTATCTTTAATTTCTTTTTTCATTAGTTTTAGCTCCTTTTTTTAAACATTACCTACTTTCTCACACATATTCCGTCTTTTTTCTTCCTTATATTATAATATACTATCCATAACTTACTACACAGTTGGTATGGTTAAAAATTCTATAACTTATTACAATAGTAGTAAGTTAGAAGCAAGGAAGTGATGATTATTAAGAGTAAAAATTATTATGAAAATCAATCTCGTAAAATATTAGCAAATAATATCATCTATTTTAGAATTAGGAAAAATTGGTCACAAGAAGATTTTGCCGATGAACTTGGAACAACTCCTACTTATGTTTCTAGTTTAGAAAATGCTAAAAGAAATGCACGAATTGATTATATAGGTCATATTGCTGATACTCTTGGAGTTTCTATTGAAGATTTATTCGTAGAAAGACCAACTGTTACTAATCACCGAATACCTAGACGATAAGAATACTAGATGGTATTCTTTTTCTATGTGCCAAGTACATTATAACATCAAAAAACAACTATTTCATTTAAATTGGAACAATTTGCTTGAAAAATAATATAAAATCTTTTTGTTATAATCAAAAAGTGGTATAATTAAAGTGTAGTAAGCTAACGGGATTAGCAAAATATTTTAAAGCAGTAATGACTTGTTTTGTTGTTACTGTTTTATTTTTAGGAAGTGAAAAAATATGTAGAAAAAAGGAAGCAATGAAAGTTATACTCTGTAATGCAACAAGATAAGTATAATTTTATTCTCATTGAATTTAGCATTATTATTTATAACTGGTAATTAGCATAAGCAGTACCACTAATTACATTAGCAGTATTTAACATTGCTATGGTGATGCTTATGAGAGTTAAGTGTAGTAAAGTACACGTTTTAATAGTTAATTTAGATAATGAAGGTGTCAAAGATATTCTTAATAGGGATATTTTTGACACCTTTTTTTGTTTAATAAAAGTTTACTTATTTATTCGTGGACCTCCGTATCAATTTGAATTTTAAAGATTTGAATTGATAGGAGGATAAGAATGCAAAAGCATTTAAATAGAAATAAAGATAAATATAATCCATATACATTGGATATTGATGAAAAAACAAATACTTATATAGTTGAATTCAAAGATGTAAAAAATATTATTCATAGGGTTGAAGTATCAGAAAAAGTTTATGAAGCATTTGATAGGTTTGAGTTAGAAGATATTTCACAAATACATAAAATCAAAAAACATATTGAAAGAAATGAAGTATATGAAGAAACACTCTTTCATAAGTCAATAAATACATCTGTTTCAGTAGAAGATGAAGTGGAAAGCAAATTATTAAATGAGGATTTAAAGAATGCTATAAACGACTTAAATGATGTTCAAAAGAGAAGAATACAAAAATATTTCTTTGAAAATAAAACATATGAGGAAATTGCTAACGAAGAAAATTGTTCAAAAGTGGCAGTAAAATACTCTATTGATATAGCTCTTGAAAAAATTTCTAAAAAAATTAAATTTTAGACTTAACTTTTTGCTTATAAAGTGCCAAACAAGTGAGAGGGATAAATATTATCTTTTCTCACTTGTTTCATTTTTTGAAACAAATTGATCTTTGACAATTTGGTTAATCACTTAACAAATACATTCTCATTATAACTGGAAACGGTTAGCACATTAGTAAGTACGCTTGTCGGTTAATGCTTGACTATAAATATTAAGTTGCTCTTAATACTGCGATAACAAGTAATGAGTATAATGATACTTTTGCACAGCCACAATCTCAAATAATGGGTGCAACTCTGTGAGAACCACAGAGAGGTGAAAGTCCTATGGAACTAATTAGCAATTAGTCATTTGTTAAGTCCCTAGTATTAGGGGAATGAGAATAATTCTAATACATAAATAAGAAAGGAAAAATAAAAAAATGAAAGAAAAAGAATATAATATAAAATTTAAAAAAGTAAGTGAAAATGAAATAGTAGTAAGTGCTAAGAATAAGAAAGAAGCAATGGAAAAGGCAAGAGAGTTGTTTAATTCTGATTTAAAGGACATTGATATAAATAATATTACTAAATACTATTATGTAATTGAAATTAATAACAAAGAAATGTTAGTAAAGGTTAATAATGGAAAGATATAAGGTAGTAGTAATAAAAAAATATGTCTTTGATTTAGATGACAAAGACAAAAAAGGAGTAATGGAACAATTAGATTATATTGTTAATGAAACTAAATTACTTGATATGCCTTATGTCAAAAAAGATTTGAAAATTAAAATTAAAAAGATAAAAAGAAAAAATAATGAAGAAAAAAGTAATGAATATTAAATTGCAAATATTCATATTTTTAATTGGAGGAAAGGATAAATGATTAAAGAAAATAATATAGCAATATATGTTAGAGTAGGCAACGAAGATGAAATATCAGAAAAAGGTCAATTAGACTTCATTAAAGATTATTTAGAAAAATTAAATATTAAAGCTAAAAAAATATACATAGATGCTGGATTTAAAGGGAATACATTATATAACCCAAGTTTTAAAAGAATGACCGAAGATATTAAGAATAAAATTATTGATACTATATATATTCAAGATTTATCTAGACTTGGTAGGAATCGTAAAGAATTGATAGACTTCTCCAAAAATATATTAGATAAATATGATTCAAAAATAATACTTATCAATGAAAAAGTAGATTTCAAAACACTTATTACAATAATGGATGCTTGTGAAGAAATGAGAAAACAAGATTTAAAAGATAGAAGAATGAAAGAACGAAAGTATAGAGAAAGTAGATAAAAGGAGGATAATATGAACGAGTTTAAAATAAATTATTTTTTTGAGGAAAATGGAGAAAACTTCAATGATTTGTTTTATGAAGGATTAGAAAATTTTATACTAGAAAAAATAAATTTACAGTTTTGTAATTAAGTGATTTTTATTCTATATTTAAGATGCATTTGTTTTACTAGGGAAGGAGAGCAAAAATGTTTAATTTATTAAGTGAAGTAAAACAAATAATATTTAGGGTAGCAATTTATATAAGACTATCTAGAGAGGATTTAGATAAAGCAGATTCTACCGACAGTTTGAGTGTTAATAATCAAAAAACTGTTTTAATGGAGTATGTGAAGAAAAATGGATATACATTAGTAGATGTATATATAGATGATGGATATACTGGTACTAATTTTGATAGACCTGCATTTAAAAGAATGATAAAAGATATTGAAAATGGAAAGATTGATATGGTTATCACAAAGGATTTATCAAGGTTGGGTAGAGATTATATTGCAACAGGGGAGTATGTTGAAAAATACTTTCCACTTCACAATGTTAGATATGTTGCTTTACTTGATGGAATTGATACATTTTTAGATACTTGCAACAACGATATTGCCCCATTTAAGGCAGTTATAAATGATATGTATTCTAGGGATAATTCAAAAAAAATAAGAACAGCTTTAAAATCTATGCAACAGAAAGGAAAATGGGTTGGTGGTTGTACTCCATTTGGGTATACAAAAGATCCTAAAGACAAAAACCATTTAATTCCAGATTCAAAAGAAGCTCCAATAGTAAAAGAAATATTTAGGTTGGCAGGAAACGGAATGACATATTATCAAATTAAAGATAAACTAACTAAAGATAATGTTCCTACAATGTGCCTACTCAGAGATAACAAAAGAGTGGGTGAAATGTCTAGGAAAGGAATATGGAGTTCCAAAACAGTTAAAGGCATTTTATCTAATGAATTATACTTAGGAGATATGGTACAAAATAGAAGAAGTAGAATTAGTTATAAAATTAGAAAAGTTGTTCCTAATGATAAAGATGATTGGATAATTGTTAAGAATACTCACGAAGCATTAGTTGATAGAAAAACTTTTGATAAAGTACAAGAAATGCTTAAAAATTGTAAAGTAAAACCACATAAAGAAATATACAGATTATTAGATGGAATACTTTTCTGTGGGGATTGTAAACATAAAATATCTATATGCAAACCTAATAAAAGAGGTTATTCATATATTGTTTGTAATTATTATAGGATGTATTCAAAGCAACATTTATGCACATCACATTCATTTAATTATGATACATTGGAAGAAATTGTAATCAATCAGCTTAAAAAAATATTTGAAAAATGTTTAAATAATGATATAACTTTGCAGAAAGCAAAAGCATATTATAAAAATGCAAATAAGCAAAATGATAGATATGCAAGATATGATGAAGTTGAAAAAGAAATCAAAAAGAAAAAAGAACAAAATGATAAGATGTATATGGATAAACTTGAAGAAAAAATTACCGAAGAAATGTTTTTAAGAATAAGTGCTAAACTAAATGATGAAATATCTAAATTAGAAGAAGAAAAAGAGATACTATCAAAATATGTAAACAAAAATGATGATGAAGAAAATAGTGATGAAGAATGTAATAAACTAATAAAAGAGTTTATGAATAATCCTACAAGAGGACTTGTTCTAAAACTTATTAAAAGAATTGAAATATTTAATGATAAAAGCATAAATATATACTTTAATTTTACGAAATTAAATTTTTTATTAGAAGAAAATAATCATAACTGATGTAAACCAGAAGGACTTCCAATGATGATTACTTTAGTATTATCTACTAATATGAAAAAAATGCTTAAAGATAATGTTTTAGTTAGAAAATTAACAGGAATTGAAACATCTGGATCACTTAATATTTTATTTACTGATAAGACAGGTACACTTACAAAAGGAAAGTTAGAAGTAACAAGCGTAATACTTGGTAATTTAAAAGAATATAATGAAGAATTTGAAATGCTAAATAATAAAAAATATCATGATTTATTTTCTCTTAGTGTTGTTTGTAATAATGATAGTAACTATGATTCAGAAAAAGATGAAATATTTGGGGGTAATATAACAGATAGAGCACTTTTATCATTTGTTCAAAATAAAAAAAGTGCTGTAAGAAGAGTAGATAGTATTCCATTTGATAGTAAAAATAAATATGCGGGAGTTAAAATAGACAATAAATATAAAATAAATTTGGTAAAAGGCGCACCAGAAAAATTACTTGATTATTGTAAGTATTATGTTGATGAGTTTGGTGAAAGAAAAGAATTTAAAAATAAAGATAAAGTAAAAGAAAAAATAGAATCATTAACAAGTAAAGGAATAAGAGTTATAGTTCTTATTACAAATAATAATTTAGACTTAAAAAACTTTAGAAATTCATCTTTAGTTGGAGTAGTATGTTTAAAAGATGAAATAAGAAAAGAAGCAATATCAGGCATTAAACTTATGAAAGACGCTTCAATACAAACTGTTATGATAACAGGTGATAATAAAAAAACTGCGATTAATATCGCAAATGAATTATCATTAATTGAAAAAAGTACAGATATTGCACTTACTTCAGATGAATTAAATAGTATGACAGATGAAGAAATAAAAAAAATTTTACCTAATTTAAGAGTAGTTGCAAGAGCACTTCCAAAAGATAAAAGTAAACTTGTAAAAATTGCTAAAATGAATAATTTAGTTGTTGGTATGACAGGGGATGGAGTAAATGATGCTCCAGCACTTAAAAAAGCAGATGTTGGTTTTTCAATGGGAAGTGGTACAGAAGTTGCTAAAGAAGCAAGTGATATTGTAATACTTGATGATAACTTTTTATCAATATCAAAAGCAGTACTTTATGGCAGAACAATATTTAAAAGTATAAGAAAGTTCTTAATTGTACAACTAACAATAAACATGTGTGCTGTTTTTATATCTGTAATATGTCCATTTATAGGAATAGATACACCAGTAACTGTTATTCAAATGCTTTGGATTAATATGATTATGGATACACTTGCAGGACTTGCATTTGCATTTGAACCACCACTTATTGACTATATGAAAGAAAAACCTAAAAAGAAAAATGAATCAATAATAAATAGATATATGATTAGTGAAATTGCTGTAACAAGTATTTATTCTAGTTTCTTATGTTTATTTTTCTTAAAATCAGATTTTATAAATTCATTATTTAGAACAAGTGCAAATAATGCATATATAATGAGTGCTTTCTTTGGATTATTTATATTTATAGATATATTTAATAGTTTTTCAGCAAGAACATCAAGAATTAATATTTTTTCAAATATTGAAAAAAATAAAACATTTATACTAATTATGGCATTTATTACAATTGTTCAAATAATTTTAATTTATTTTGGTGGTACTATGTTTAGAACAAAATCACTTACTTTATTTGAATTTTTAGTAATGCTTATACTTGCTATAACTGTTATTCCAGTAGACTCATTTAGAAAAATTATATATAAGAAAAAATATGGTACGGAGAATGTATAAAATGTCTTTAAATAATAATAAAAATATTATATAATCATCTTAGAGGTAGGTGATTTGTTTGAAAGAAATAAGTAAAAATTATTCAAAAAGAATAGATACAAGGGACGAACTTTTAGAAAGGTTAAATTTATATAAAGGAATATTATCCGATCATGTAGTTGAATATTTAAATTCTATAATAGAACTTGATTTTTCTGTTTTAAAAGAATATTTAAGTATCGAAGAAATAAATGCTTTATCTGAACTTGATATATATAAAAGAGCAGCAATATATAATATATACAATAGAGCATTAAAAACAGTTCAAAAGAATAGTGAAGAACTTAGAATTTATGGTAATGAATATGGGGTTCCTGGCTTAAATATTTTTATGCCATTAAAAGCAAAGAATGCTAGAGTTTTTTCGTATAATTACGGTGAAAGCCCTAAAATAAGAGAAAAAGTACCAGAAGGTTATACTACTAAAAATTTAGGTAATATATCTTTATATCAAGTACTTGAAAATGATAGTCTAAGACAAATAGAACTTGAAAGAATAATGAAAAAACTTGAAAATTTATATGATGAAAGCAAGAATTTATCTTTTTTAGAAAAAAAGAATGCTGCTTATGTATTCGCACTTACTCAAGAAATAGAACGATATGAAAGAATGTTTACAGAACTAGATAGTAGACATGGTTCAACAGATGAAGAAAAAGTTATGATGGAAACAACTAATATAATTCATGATGCATTTTTAGATGATTATTCATTATCACATAAGAAATTTGATGATGAAAGTAAAACATATAATAAAAAATCAGAAAGTAAAATGGAAAAAACACTAGTTAAGAAAATGCCTAACTTAATAGTTAAAGATAATATTAAATATTTATAATTGACTTTCATTAATAATTATTATATATTTAAACTGTAATTTTTTGTTAAAGGAAAGGAGGGTGAATGCTATGAGATTACAAGAAATAAACAAATTAATAAAATCAAAATGGGCATTTCATACCTTCTTATTTTTTAACACATAAAAAATCTATTTTTATTATATATGAAAGTGTTAATAACGCCCCAAAAATTTTAGTAGAAGAAGAAAAAATAAAGTTAGAAAATGAAAAAAAAGAACTTGAAATAATAATTGAAAAATTAAAATAAAACTTAGAATGAAATATTTCTAAGTTTTTTATATTTTTTTCTTTTTTATTAAATAGTATATAATTATTATAGAGGTGATAATATGAAATATTGTACCAATTGCTGAAATGAATTAAAATGATAAATTTAATTTCTTATTACTTTACAAAAAATGTAAAGAAAATTAGACACTTGAATGTTTACATCGAGAATTGTTATCATTAGTAATGAAAGGAGTAAGAAAAGTGGAAAATAAAAGAAAAAAAGGATTTACTTTAATAGAGTTACTTGCAGTTATAGTGATTCTTGCAATAATTGTGCTTATTGCGTTACCAAGAATTTTAAATGTTGTTGAAAAATCAAGAATGAGTGCATTTAAAAGTAGTGCATCTCTAATGGCAAAAGCTGCAACTTTAAAATATACTACAGATAATGTAAATAATAGTGAAAATTATCCATTAATATATACATTTACCGATAAGAACAATGATAATTATTTACCAATACAAAATGGATCAGAACCAGATAATGGTGAAATAAAAGTAAATGAAAATGGTAAAGTATCAATGGCAATTGTATCAAGAGATAAAAAATATTGTGCCACAAAAAATTATTTAGATATAAGTATTAATGTAAGAAAAGTATCTAGTTTAGGACAGGAAGGATGTGCATCAGATGATGCTACTGCATCTGTTGAAGTAAAAGAAGCTTTAATAGAAGATAAAAAAACATGTGATTTAGAAGAAGAAACTATTGATGGAACTAAATATTATTATGTAGATTCTGTAAGTGATTTATATCAATTATCAAAGAATGTTAATTCAGGAACATCTTATTTAGGTACAATTGTAAAATTAAGAAATAATTTGGATATGAGTAAACCTGATAGTACATGTGGTAGAGAAAAGTTTAGCCCTATTGGAGAAAAATATGAAAAACCATTTGCGGGAACATTTGATGGTAATGCTAAAGCAATTTCTAATTTAACAATAAATGAACCTGAAAAAGAAGATGTTGGTTTGTTTGGTTATAATACTGGAACAATAAAAGGACTTAAAATAACAAAAGCAAATGTTATAGGTAATAAAAATGTAGGAATTTTGATAGGTACAAATAATAAGGGTAATGTTTATGACACAATGATTAATGGAACTGTATCAGGAAATCAATGTATTGCTGCAGTTAATGGTGAAGGTACAGATGGATATCTTTCTAGTATTATTGTTGATGCAAATATATCTGGAAGTTCTGATGTGTATGGTGGCTCAGGATGCGCTGGATTTGGTCCTAAAAAACGTAGTATTTTACTTTTAAGTGGTAAAGTAAATGGTAATGCAAATGCAGAGATTTATACTGAAAATGTAAGTATTTCAGGTAGTAAGCGTGATGAAGGTTTAATTAATGTTGGAAACTCTAAGGATGTTTTAAATGCATATGAACAATATATTGATACAATAATTGGTGGAGATAATAATGGCTCAGGATATTATTTTGATTATGATGTTAATGGCAATATTTCAATAATTAAATCAAAAAATGATAATTTAACTGGTGAAGGAACTGAAGAAAGTCCTTATTTGATAAAATCTTATAATGATTGGAAAATAGCAACTCAAAAGGTTAATAATAATACAAAATATATTTTTAGTCTTGAAAATGATATTGATTTTAGTGGGAAACATTTTTATATGCTTGGAAGTTTTCAAAATAAATTTTATGGAAAATTAAATGGGAATGGACATGCTTTAAAAGGAATTAAAATTAATAGTGGAAATTATCAAGGAATAGTTGGTTATTTAGAAAGTGGTGCTACTATAACAAACTTAGTAGTAGATGGATTTACTATTACTAATGGTAATAATTATACTGGTTCAATATCTGGAGATAATAGAGGAAATATTTTAGGTATAACATTAAAAAATATTAATATAAATGGACATGATTATGTTGGTGGGGTTACAGGTAATGATGAAAGAGGTACAATATCTAATATTTCACTTAGTGGAAAAGTAAATGGTAACAAATATGTTACAGGTATAAACGGAAAAGGTAGAAATGGTAAAATATTAAATGTTATTTTAAATGTTGATGTGACTGGTAAGGAATATACTTATGCTGGTTATGGTTATGATAGTTTTTGGTATAGTAGAAATAATATTATACTTGAAAGTGGTAATATTAGTGGTACATTAAATGTAAATGCATATAGTAAAGCAAATGTAACAGTTGGTAATGCTTCTGGTGCAACAGAAATTAGTGATGCAGATATTCATAACTTAGAGTATTATAATTCTAAGTTTAGTATTCCAATAAAGAATACAGTTAGTCAAGGTAATTTCTATTTTGATAAAGATTCAAGTGGGAATATAGTTGTAAAATTAAAATAAGTGTTAAAAATTAAAATGTAACCTATAAAGTGGACTCTAAAAAAAGTTTTATTTTATATTTTACTAATGTTTGAATTGACAAACATATGTGTTTTGTGTTAAAATTCTATTGTTTGTAAAGCCTCTTGGCTCTACAACCGCACTAATAAGGTTAAGTAAGCTTAGAGTAAGCACCTTAAAGGGCGAGTCTTAGAATATTAAAGAAGGAGGTACTAATATGAAAGCAAT
>CAKPAB010000015.1 GCA_934132805.1 uncultured Clostridia bacterium
GATTTTTAGGTTTAAAAATCATACCGCTTCGGTTTATTCTCTAAAGGATTTACTGTTTACTTTTCAATGTACTTTTTTGTTCACTCTCGCGGTGAACGATTTGTATTATACAATATGTTTTTTCTTTTGTCAACACTTTTTTTGATTTTTTTTAAAAAAGTTTTTTGATGTCGAATTTTGTATTATTTTTGTTAAAAAAACATATTTTTTATCTTCACAAATGTTATATTGTGAACTGTTTTTTAGTTTATCATCATTTATATCCAAAGTCAAGTGTTTTTCCAAAAAAGTTTCTGGTAATTTTTTCCAAAGCCACAGTTGCCCACATATTTTATAACTTGGTATATATTGTTTTGCAATACCGCGTAAGCGTCCAAACGAACAAATGTGAGTGCGAGTTGGAGCAATCGACATACTAGTGTTTTTAATATGTGGATTGCGACACCAAGGTATAAAAAACAATATATATCAAGTTATAAAATATGTGAGAGACTGTGAATTGTAACTCCCAGGTATTACAATATATATAAAAAGCTGAGTCATTTTCACTCAGCTTTCTATTAATTTTCCTCTATTTTAGCTCTAATTATTCTTGTTAAGCCATCATTATCATAATTTATGCTAACAGTATACTTGTCACTACTATATTTTTCTAAATATTTTTGTGTCTCTTCTACCTTATCATCATTATTTGAATTCCTTTTTATATAGAAAAGAATTTCAGCAATGCTTTCCTTATACTCTGTTGACTCACGTGAATTATTCAACTTATCCATATCTAAATCTTGCACTTCTCCAGTTCTAAGCAAAACTTTCATATCTTCAAAATTATTTTCTGTTGTATTCAATAATTCTTTAATATTATCAGTAGTCAAATGTTCACTAACAAAAAACTCAAATTGTGAATTAAATCTTTTTCTTTCAGTTTCAGTAATTTCGCCTTCATTAGGTAATTGAATAGTGTTTTCATTTACAATGCCTAAATTTTGTAAAATTTTTATATAATCATTCAAATTAACAACAGCCAATAAATTTGATAATTGCGTCTGTGCATTTTCTGATAATATTTCATTGATTTTGCTTAATTGTTCATCACTTAATTTATCTAAATCAACATTATCATTTTCTAATGTTATTTGATTTTCAAATTTTTGCACTATGTTTTTTTTATTTGTTATACTTAAAATTGCATCATTTTTTTCGTTTGACATGCTAAATTTTATATTTGTTTGTATCTCATTATCTTGCACATTTTGTTCATAATCTAAATACGTGTTTAATTGAACTGTATTATTTTCTGTGTTTTCATATTCTATAAATATACTTTTTTGTGTTCCATTATCCTTCTTTTCTATTTTTATTGAGTCTTCTTTTGTTGTATCTTTAATTTCTGTATTTGTAATCTTCATTGATGTATCATCATAAAAATCAATAATAGTTTTTTGTGTTCCTTCTTCTATTGATGTTCTAACAGTTTTCATTTTACTTTGATACACTGTTATTTTTACTTCTTCATTTCCTATATTGTTGTCTTGAATTTCTTTTATTTTGTCATTTATATTTTGAACAAATTCTTCTCTTAAATTTTTATTGTAATTTTTATCAATTTCCTTCATTTTTTCTGTAATTTTATCAATTTTTGATAAAATTATTTCGTCATTTGATAATTGTTCTAACATTTTTATATACAAATTATTAAATTCTTCTACTGTAAAGCTTATATAATACGCTGTTGATTGCACATCTTTGTTGTTTATTGTTATTAATGAATTTGATTGTTTGTGATATTTATTTTTAGGTACATTTTTTTGTATTATTCCAATATATGTATTTGACAGTGTTTGTTTTTCTTCTTCTGAAAGTTTTATAATTGAGTCTATATCTAATTCTTCCATTATTTGGTCTATTGATTTCATTTTATTTTTTTCTTCATTTTGATTTTGGGTTGATACAAATTGTTGTATTCCGTTTAGTCTAATTCCATAAGTTTCGTCTTGCTTTAAATATTCTAGTCCCACTAATTTTTCGTTTTTATTTGATATTGCTATGTCATAGTATTTATAGTCATTTGCATTATCTATATTGCCATTTACATTTATTTTCACATCATTTACACTACTGTTTTTGCTTTCTCCACTAGTTCCTTTATTTTCTGTATATTCAATTTTTCCTTCTGTTTCAGATGTGTATTTATTGTTGCTTAACATTGTTTCTACTTCTGAATTGTCATCATTTCCTAAAAGTTCTATTGTGTCAAAATTTTGAATCAAATATTTTGCAAATAGCGTTTCATTTGATTTAAATGCATCTGTTTTTAAATATAAAAATATTAATATTCCTGCAATTAGTAATACTGCTAAAGCTGTTACTATTGCTATTATGGTTATGCGTTTTTTTCTTGGTATCATCTCTTTTCCTCCTTTTTTCTAATCTTAAGTACATTTTAATTATATAGTTTTTTGTTTTTTTAATCAATACTTTTTCTTGATTTTTGTTCAACCGCTTCATATATTACTATACCTGTTGATACTGAGGCATTTAATGATGTTACTTTTCCCTTCATAGGAATTTTTACTAAAAAGTCACAATTTTTTCTTACTTTGTCACTCATTCCGCTTCCTTCATTTCCAATAACGATCCCCAATGGTCCTGTTAAATCTTGATCATAATAGTATTTTTCTGTGTTTATGTCTGTTCCACATATCCATAGTCCTGCATCTTTTAATTTTTGAATTGCATCTGATATGTTTGTGACTCTAGCTATATGCATATGCTCTACTGCTCCTGCTGATGTCTTGTTTACTGTGCTGTTTACTGCTGCTGCTCTTCTTTTTGGTATTATTACTCCATGAGCTCCTGCTGTTTCTGCAGTTCTTATTATTGAGCCTAAATTGTGTGGATCTTCTATTCCATCTAATATTAGAACAAATGGATCTTCATTTTTTTCTTTTGCATAGTCTATTATATCTTCTATTTCGCAATATTCAAATGGCGGAACTATTGCAATTACTCCTTGATAGTTTTGATTTTGTGCCATTTCTTCCATTTGTCTTTTATCTTTTTCTACTATTATTATTCCTTTTTCTTTTGCTATTGCTATTATTTTGTTGATTGAGCCGTGTCTTTCTCCTTTTGTTATAAATATCTTGTTTACGTCTTTTCCGCTTTCTAATAGTTCTAATACTGAATTTCTTCCTTCTACTTGGTCATCATAATTTTTTTCATAATTTTCTTTTTGCATTTTTTTATTGTTTTTTTGATTATAATTATTTTTCATTTTCTACCTCTTTTACTTTTTATATTATTTTTGATATATGAACTTAATAATTATTATTCATCATCTAATTTAAGTACTGATAAAAATGCTTCTTGTGGTACTTCTACATTACCAATTTCACGCATTTTTTTCTTACCTCTTTTTTGTTTTTCAAGAAGTTTTTTCTTTCTTGTAACATCTCCACCATAGCATTTTGCAAGTACATCTTTTCTCATTGCTGATATTGTTTCTCTTGCTATTATTTGTCCACCAATTACTGCCTGAATTGGTATTGTAAATAATTTTCTTGGTATAACATTTTTTAATTTTTCAACCATTTTCTTTCCTCTTGTATATGCACTATCTTTGTGTACTATAAATGAAAGTGCATCAACTGGCTCTCCATTTATGTGGATGTCCAATTTTACAAGGTTTGATCTTCTGTATTCTTTAAATTCATAGTCAAATGATGCATATCCTTTTGTTTTTGATTTTAAATTGTCAAAAAAGTCATATATTATTTCATTTAATGGCATTTCATATACTAATGTCACTCTGTTTTCGTCAAGGTATTTCATATCTATATAAACTCCACGTCTATTTTGACATATTTCCATGATGTTTCCTACATATTCTTTTGGGGTTAGTATGTTTGCTGTTACAAATGGCTCTTCTATATATGATATTTCTTGTGGTGTTGGTAGTTCTGTTGGATTATATATTTCTTCAACTTCTCCTGTTGTTTTGTGTACTTTATATATAACTGATGGTGCTGTTGTGATTAAACCTAAGTCAAATTCTCTGTCCAGTCTTTCTTCAATTATTTCTAGGTGAAGTAGCCCTAAAAATCCACATCTAAATCCAAAGCCTAATGCTGCTGATGTTTCTGGCTCATATTCTAGTGCGGCATCGTTTAGTTGAAGTTTTTCTAATGCTACTTTTAGGTTTTCATATTCACTTCCGTCTATTGGATAAAGTCCGCAATATACCATTGGAGTTACCTTTTTGTATCCTTTTAATGGCTTGTCTGCTGGATTGTTATTTAAAGTTACTGTGTCTCCTACATGTATGTCTGATAGGCTTTTTATGCTTGCTGCAATGTATCCAACTTCTCCTGCTTTTATTTCTTTTGATGGCATGTATGAGCCTGGCACAAAATATCCTACTTCTGCAACTGTATATACTTTGTCTGTTGCCATTAGTTTTATTTCGTCTCCTGCTTTTACTTTTCCATCCATTACTCTTACATAAGCAACTGCTCCCTTGTAGTTATCATAATATGAGTCAAATATTAAGCATGTTGTTTTTTCATTTTCATCACCTTTTGGTGCTGGCAAGTCTGTTACTATTCTTTCCAGTACTTCTTCTACATTTAGACCTGATTTTGCTGATATGCAAGGTGCGTCTTCTGCTGGTATTCCTATTATATCTTCAATTTCTTTTTTTACTTCGTTTGGTCTTGCATTTGGTAAGTCTATTTTGTTTATTACTGGTAATATTTCTAGATTGTTGTCTATTGCTAGGTAAACATTTGCTAAAGTTTGTGCTTCAACTCCTTGACTTGAGTCTACTACTAGTATTGCTCCATCACATGCTGCTAAGCTTCTTGATACTTCATAGTTGAAATCTACATGCCCTGGTGTGTCTATTAAGTTGAATTCATATTCTTCTCCGTTTTTTGCTTTGTATATCATTCTTACTGCTTGTGATTTTATTGTAATTCCTCTTTCTTTTTCTATTTCCATATTGTCTAGTACTTGACTTTCCATTTCTCTTTTTGAAAGCACTCCTGTCATTTCTATCATTCTGTCTGCTAGTGTTGATTTTCCATGGTCTATGTGTGCTATTATGCTGAAGTTTCTTATATGTTCTTGTCTTTTATCCATTTTTCCTCCCTACATTTTTCTTGTTTATTTAATTACTAAGTTCCGTTCTTTATTAACTTTTTTCATATTTTAACATAAGTTTTGAAAAATCACAATAGATTATATCAATTAATCACTACAAAGTCGCATCATCTATAGCTTTGTCTATATCAATACTCCTTCATAAACATTATAAACATTGGTATATCCCATATTTTGTAGAATTTTTTGTGCTTCTTGGCTTCTATGCCCTGTAGAACAATAAACAACTATTAATTGTTCTTTATTTTTGATTTGCTTTGTAGCAGTTCTTTTTATTTGGTAATCTGGTATTGATATTGCTCCATCTAAGTGGCCTTCTCTATATTCTTGTGGACTACGTACATCAATGAGAATTGCCCCTTGCTGTATATATTGATTTATTTCTTCCTTTTTTATATCTTTTTTATTGTCAAAACTTCTTTTTAATTCAAAGTTTTTTTGTATCATATATTTTATTCTTCTTAACATTTTAACACCTTCTATATTTTTATTATATAATATTAAAAAATATCTATATTGTTGCAATTATGTTATCTTTTTGATTTTATGTTTCCTGTTTTGTTTACATTTTCAATTTTATTTTTATCCACACTACCTGTGGAAACTGTGGATAACTTTGTGAATAACTCAGAAATGGTACTTTATTATTAAAAGTTATGCACATATAGCTGTGTATAACTTTTGTTTACAATTATTTACATTTTTAGTCATAATTTTATGTGTACTGACATTTTATTTTTTATATAATTTTAAAAAACTATAAAACCTGCTAAATTAAGCTGTTTTATAGTTTCTACTTTTGTTGCAATATACATAATATTATATACAAAAATATATAATGCATATTATCTCTAAAATTGTTATTAATGGAAATCCTACAACAAATGCTATTTTTTGTGTTTTGTGCCTAAATGTATACATTCCTGCAATTGTTCCTATTCCCCCGCCTAATGCTGTTATTATAAATAGTGTTTTTTCTGGTATTCTCCATTTTCCTTTTTTAGCTTTTTGTTTGTCTATATACATTATTAAAAATCCAATAATGTTTATTATTATAAAATATATTATTATATTTTTTGTTGTGAATATATTTTGTAAATCTTGCATTTTTGCTTTCACTCCATTTCATTATTTTTTCAAGGAGTGTCCCTTTTTCCCTTTAAAAAGGGATTTTAAGGAACGTCCCTCAATCCCTCTCTTTTTCTTATCCAAATAGGCTCAACTGATTGCTTTGGCTCATACCATCTAAGCAGCCGAATTCTTTAAGCAAATCAGCTCCTGAAGCACCTATTTTAGCTCTTATTTTTAAGTCATCTATTGACATAAATTTTCCATCTTTTCTAGCTTCTACAATACCTTGTGCAGCCACTCCACCAAAGCCTGGTATACTGTTTAAAGGTGGTCTTAATTTGTTTTCTTGTACTTTGAATTTTGTTGCTTCAGATTCGTATAAGTCTACTGGCAAAAATTCAAAGCCTCTTTCATACATTTCTAGTACTATTTCTAGGTCGTCATACATGTCTAGTTCTGCCTTTGTTGCTTCTTTCTTTTGATTTTTCATTTCTATTTCTTTCATCTTGTTTTTTACTTTTTCTTTTCCGAATATCATGCAACTTGCATCAAATGCTTTTGCTCTTATTGAAAAATATGCTGCATAATATGCTAGTGGTATGTGTACTTTAAACCATGCTATTCTGAATGCGTTTGTAACATATGCTGCTGCGTGGGCTTTTGGGAACATGTATTTTATTTTTTCACATGATTTTATATACCAATCTGGTACATCGTGTTCTTTCATTAACGGAATGTATTCGTCTTTCCATTTTGGCTCTTTTCCTTTTGCTACTTTTCCTTTACGTACTGCCTCCATTATTTTGAATGATTTGTCTGGTGGCAATCCTTTTTTTATTAAGTAAATCATGATGTCGTCACGACAACAAATTGCTTCTTGAAGTGTTACTATTCCTTGTTCTATTAGGCTTTGGGCATTTCCTAACCACACGTCTGTACCATGTGATAAACCTGATAAACGTATTAATTCGTCAAATGTTGTTGGTTTTGTGTCTAGAAGCATGCCTCTAGCAAATTTTGTTCCATATTCTGGTATCCCATATGTTCCTACTTGTGAGTGAATTTGCTCTGGTGTTACTCCTAGTGCTTCTGTTGAATTGAATATTGACATTGTTTCTTTGTCGTCTAATGGAATTTCTGTTGGTGCTATTCCAGTTAGGTCTTGTAACATACGAATTACTGTCGGATCGTCGTGTCCTAGTATGTCTAGTTTTAACAAGTTTCCATCTATTGAGTGATAATCAAAGTGTGTTGTTATTATGTCTGAGTTTGCGTCATCTGCTGGATGTTGTACTGGTGTAAATTCGTATATTTCTCTTCCTTTTGGTACAACTATAATTCCTCCTGGGTGCTGTCCTGTTGTTCTTTTTATTCCTGTACATCCTTGTGAAAGTCTTTGTATTTCTGCTCTATTCATCGGAATTCCTCTATCTTCATAATATCCTCTAACATATCCAAATGCTGTTTTTTCTGCTACTGTACCAACTGTTCCTGCTTTAAATGTTGTTCCTTTACCAAATATTACTTCTGTATATTTGTGTGCTTTTGCTTGATATTCACCTGAGAAGTTTAAGTCAATATCTGGCTCTTTGTCTCCATTAAATCCTAGGAATGTTTCAAATGGTATGTCCATTCCGTCTTTGGCTAGTTTATGTCCACATTTTGGGCAGTCTTTGTCCGGTAAATCAAATCCATTTCCTACTCCGTAATCTTCAAATTCTGAATACTTACAGTTTGGACAACGATAGTGTGGTTGTAATGAATTTACTTCTGTTATACCTGTCATAAATGCTGCTAATGATGATCCTACTGAGCCTCTGGATCCTACTATGTATCCGTCTTCATTTGATTTCCATACTAGTTTTTGGGCTATTATGTACATAACTGAATATCCATTGCTTATGATTGAGTCAAGTTCTTTGTCTAATCTGTCTTGTACTATTTTTGGTAATGGGTCGCCATATAATTCATGCGCTTTTTTGTATGCTATATTTTTTATATCTTCTTCACATCCTGGAATATGTGGTGGACATTTTTCTGGTGATATTGGGCTTATTTGCTCACACATATCTGATATTTTATTTGTGTTTGTTACAACTACTTCGTATGCTTTTTCTTCCCCTAAATAGCTGAATTCTTCAAGCATTTCTTCTGTTGTTCTTAAGTATAATGGTGCTTGATTATCTGCATCGTCATATTTTTGTCCAGCTTCTAGTATTCTTCTATAAATTTCATCTTGTGGGTCCATAAAGTGAACGTCGCATGTTGCTACAACTAGCTTATTTAGTTTTTCTCCTAATGCTACAATTTTTCTGTTAATGTCTCTTAAATCTTCAACATCTCTTACTTTTCCATTTCTTATTAAGAATTCGTTATTTCCTGTTGGTTGAATTTCTAGGTAATCATAGTCATTTGCAATTGCTTCTATTTCTTCGTCAGGACGTCCTTGTTCTATTGCTTGATATAATTCTCCTGCTTCGCATGCACTTCCCAATATTAAACCTTCAGAATATTTTTTATATAGACTTTTTAGTATTCTTGGTTTTCTATAAAAATAATTTACATGTGAAAATGAGATTAATCTATATAAATTTCTTAGTCCTACATAGTTTTTTGCTAAAATAATTGCATGATATGTTTTTAATTTTTTGTATTCTTCTGCTTTTGCTACTGGATCTGCTGCTACATTGTCTATGTCTTCTAGTTTTTGTGCTCCTTTTTCTTTTAGCATGTCTATCATTACATTAAATACTTTAACTGTTGTATCAACATCGTCTAATGCTCTGTGTGCTACTTCAACTTTGATGCCTAAGTTTTCTGCAATTTTTCCTAATTTATATTTTTTATAATCTGGGAACAAGTCTTTTGCTAAACTTAGTGTGTCTAAGTATGAATAGTCAAAATCATATCCTAGTCTTTTTGCATTTTGTTTTAAGAATCCTACATCAAAATTTGCATTATGTGCTACTATTACGGTTTCGTTTTGGTCACCTAAAAATTCCAACATTTTTGGAAATACTTTTTCAATTGTTTCTGCATCTTTTACCATATCATCTGATATGTTTGTAACTTCTGTAACTCTTTCTGGGATGTGTCTTTCAGGATTTACAAAACAACTGAATTCATCTATTACTTCTTTATTTTTAACTTTCATTATTCCTATTTCTGTAATTCTGTCATTTGTTGCTGAAAATCCTGTTGTTTCTAAGTCAAGTACGCAATATGTTGCATCTATGTTTTGTCCTTTTCCATTATAAATTGATTTTGTGTTATCTGGTGCTAAATATGCTTCTACACCATATATTACTTTGATGTCTGGATTGTCGTCACCTACTAAGTGATATGCTTCTGGGAATGCTTGTGCAACTCCATGGTCTGTTATCGCTATTGATTTCATTCCCCATTTCATTGCTCTTTTTATTAAGTCTGTTGCTGATGTTACTGCGTCCATTTGGCTCATTTTAGTGTGCATGTGTAACTCTACCCTTTTTACTTCTGCGTTGTCTTGTCTTACTTCTTTTTTAACACCTGTACTTTCTACAATGGTATTTGCCATAACTGTAAGTTCACCAGAGAATGTGTCCATTTGTGCATTTCCTTCAATTTTTACGCCTTTTACACTACCCATTCTTTTTATTATTTTTTTAGCTTTTCCTTTTTCTAAAAATGCTTTACATGTAAGTGTACTTGTTCCGTCATATAGGTCAAAACTTAATAATGTTTTTCCAGATTTTAATTCTCTATCTTCCATAAAGATAATTTCACCATCTAATGAAACTGCTCCATCTTCTGGACCTAGTTCTGAAACTTTTGCAAGTGGTGCTGTTATGTTCATTGTTTTTCCTAAGATTAATGGTGTATCTTCTTCTTCCTCTTCTGATGGTAGTTCTGGTATGTTGTTTTCTATTTGTTTTATTGTGTTTGCAATTACTGTTACATCTCCTGCATATGTGTCAAGCCCTGCTTTTCCTGTAACTTTTATTCCTTTTGCTTGCTCTATTTGTGTTTTTATATCATTTCCTTCTTTGATGTCTTTAGCAAATGATTTGCATGTCATTGTTCCTGTTCCATCATATAGGTCAATTATAAGCATTCCTTTTCCTGATTTTGTTTCTCTACATTCAACTGTTAACACTCTTCCTTCTAGTGTTACCCTACCATCATTTGCTGTGATGTCTTTTATTTTGATTAGTTTTTCTTTTGCTTTTGATGGTTTTCCCATTATGTATTTTTGTTCTTCTATAACGGCATTATCTAATTCTATGTCTTCTGACATTGCTCCCATTTCTTCCATTGGGATATAGTCTCCGTCTTGTGGTGGCATGTAGTCTGGGTCATTAAATTCTGGTACTCCGTTTGAGGCATTATTTGGGTTGTGTACAGAATTCGTATTATTTGATGTTGAGTTTGGATAGTTTGGAGTATTTGTAGTGTGTTGTCCATTTTCTTGTTCTTCACTGTTTTCTGGAATATATGCAACGGTTTGTTTTATTGCATTTTCTTCCATTTCTTTAATTTTCTTTTCATGTTGTATTTCCGCTTCTTGTGGTAATATTTCTTCTAGTTCTATTTTGTATTCTTTTCCATATAGTTTTTTTATTACATTTTCTAGCTCTTTATCTGTTTTTTTGGCTTTTAAAAAGTCTGCTCCTCTTATATGCATTTTTACATTTATTATATTGTCATTTATTTCAACATCACTTTTCATTAGTAACATTGGTTTCATTAGTGGATATTTGTGTGCCATATAGCATATGATGTTTTTCCATTCTTCTTTTATTGATTTTAGTTGTGTGTCTTTTTGGTAGTGAATTGTCATATCTATGTTTGAAAAGTGGAATCTTTCTATTAGGAATTTTTCAAAATACCATATGTCTTTTACTTCCATGTATTCGTCTATTTCTAGTATAATTCCGAGTGTGTTTGTCTTTTTTATTACGTTTAGTGCTGTTATATGTGCTTCTTTTATGTTTGCTTTTGTTTCGTAGTCACTGAATATTTCTTTTACTTTTTTTGCTTTTTTTTCTGTCATTTTTTTCGCCCCTTTTATGTCTTTTTGCCTTCTTTTTTCTTTTGTTCTATTTTATCATATTTTGTTTTTTTGTTAAAGCGAACATATCAAAAAAAACACAAAAATATTTTGTGCTTTTTTGTAATTCATATTTTACAGAAAATGTTTTTTTATGTTTTTTTATTTATTTTAAATATAAAATTGGTCTAAATCCAACGTGTTCTGCTGTTCCATTTGTGTATCCTGAATTACGAGTAATTGAAGAAAAAAAGTCATAATAGTAACTTCCTCCTCTACCTATGCATGGTGTATTGCTACTTGTAGTAGTCTCTGTTGTCCATTCCCAAACATTACTTGCTATATCATATATATTGCATTCTATATCATTATCTGTTCCTTTTGCCAAAAATTCTTTATTTAGGCTTGCTTGATATGCATATTTTGTTTGTGCTGTAAATTTTTGTATAAATAGTATTGTTGTTTCCCACGCATAACTATTTATTAAATCACTTGTAAAGTTTGCGCTATTGTACATGTTTTGTGCAAGTTTTGCTGCCTGTGGTTGTGTTACTAAATTATAAACATTATCTTCTTTTTTCTCAGTAATTTGAGTTAATGGCTCTGTATATGCAGTTCTTTCTACGTTAGTTCTTGCTTCGTATCTTCCTATATAATATCCCCCATTTTTTAATACGCTTTCTTTAAATTCACTTAGGTTTTTTGAGATTACATTTCCATAATTTAGTAGCTCTGTTTTTTTATTTCCACGGTCTTCTTCTATTCCTTCACTTCCTTCTGTAGGAATTTCTTCTCCTGTTTCACTTTTAAAGTAATATCTTCCAAGATTTATTGTTATATCTGTTCCATCTTCTTTTTTTATATTGCCTATAGGTACCCATACAAATTGGCTTCCATTTGTTGCTGTTTTACTCCCATCTTCATTTACTGTTGCATCTTCTATAACGATTCCTTTGTCTACTGTTGTTGCGTTATTTGTTGTATCATTTACTATAATTTTGAATCCTGCAGGTACTACAATTATATTTTCGTTTTCATCTTTTACTATTGTATTTGTTTCTTTGCTTAAAACTTTATTTATTTTATCTTCTGTCATTTTCTCTGCTATATTTTCATTTAAGTTTTTTTCATATTCTGTTAGTAATTTTTGTTCATCTAATTCTGCATTTTCCATTTTTTCTTTTGCTTCTTGTGTTTTTTCAAATATACCTGTATTTTTTAAACTTGATATTGATATTCCTGCTAATATTAATAATATAATTATTGTAACTACTAACACTACTAGTGTTATTCCCTGCATGTTTTTATATCTCTTTTTCATTTTTTATTTTCCTTCTTATGTACTTTTAATTTATTTTATATTATTTTCGCACCAGTGTCAATATTTAATTTTAAATTTCTAATATAATTTATTTGTTAAATTACATTTTACAATTCATAATTATGCATTTATTGATATTTTATTAAAGTTGAAAATTGGAAAGGAATTTTGTTATGAATAACTCTGGAAAGTATGAAAATAATTTAAATATCATTGGCCCTATTTTACATGAAAAAAGAAAAGAAAAAAATTTATCTTTTGAGCAGTTGTCAAATAAGTTATTATTACTTGGTGTAAATATACCTGTAACTTGTTTGCATAGAATAGAAAACAATCAACGTACTGTTAGAGACTACGAATTGTGTGCTTTGTCTATTGCTTTAGATATTAATATATCTGAATTGCTTATGCCTTTTATAAATAAATTAAATTCGTTAAAATAATACTCTAAAAAAATCGGGATTTGGAGTTGTGACTCCTTAATCCCGATTTTTTATAATGCTATTTTTTCTATTTTTATTTCTTCTAAATTAGAATCATCAATTTTATATCCATAACCTCCTAAGAAATATCTATAATTTTTATAATCTTCTGAATTTTGTTGTTCTCCATCTTTCAAATTTATAATAGATATTCCATTATCTTTGTTACCAGTATATATTTTATCATTTATAATATAATTTAAATATGTTCCAAAATCAGCATATTGTCCTATTTCATTTGCAGTTGCATCATTTTTTATTTCAAATAAAGTATATTTTTCATCTATTGATCCATCATCTAGTCTCTTTCTAATGTTTATATATGTTTTTCCTGCATATGTTTTTACTTCTCCAAAATATCCTACTAATATATCTTCTTTTGTTTCCAAATTTAATATATGTTTTGCTTCTTGTTCTGCATAATCTATGTATGTTAAATAATTATCATCTACTGTTAATACAAATTTTCTTCCTTGTGTTAATTCTACTTCATTGCTTCCATCTATATCTATTTGATACATTTTTCTATTTTGTGTTGTATAATATATTTTATTATTATTTATAATAAAATAGTTTTTTATCTTTTCTGCGATATTTGTTATATTACTTCCGTCTTTTTCCATAGAGCATAATGTACCTTGTGGATTTTGATTTATGCTGTCATATCCAATTTGATTTACAAAATATATTTTATTTTCTGTAATCCATATTTGTAAAGAGGCACCTTCATAAATTTTTGTGATATTTCCTTCTAAATCTATTTTGTAGATTCCTTTTCCTCTATAGTAATATGGTATTGCATATATATTTTCTCCGTCAAAATATATTTTTTCTGCTCCATCTGGAAGTTCTGCTATTTTTTTTGTTGTATTTTCTTCTGTGTTAGATGTGTATATGCTGTTATTTTGCTCTTCATAAAATACTGCAGTTGTGCCTATTTTGCAGAATGTTCCTCCTTTTTGCATACTTGTTTGTTTTTCTTCTTTCTCGAGTTCTTCGTTGTTTGCTGTATTTGTATTAGATATTATAGTATTATTTTCATTTTGTAGATTGTCGTTTGTCTGGCTTGCTTCATAGTTCACTGTTTCTACTTTGTTTGGGTTTATAATTACTATTACAATTGCAATTATCATTAATATTGCTAATATAATTCCTAATATTATATTTCCTTTTTTATCTCCCATTTTAATTTTTTTCCTTCCTTAAGGCACAAGTCTAATTTGAAAAGATTTTTGTTTTATGATTTTGCCTTATTAAAATATTCTTAAGATGTCATTATATGTTATATATAATGATAATGCTATTAAAATTGAAAAGCCTATTAATTGTATATTTATTTCTGTTTTTTCATTTAATGGCTTTCTTCTAATTGCTTCTATTATTAGCAATAAAATTTTTCCGCCATCTAGTGCAGGTATTGGCAATAAATTTGTTACTCCTAATGATACTGAGATTAGTGCTAACATATATAAAAATTCTCTTATTCCACTTGTTTTAGATACTACTCCTGATATTCCAACAGGCCCCATCATTTGGTCTGCACTTATTCCTCCTGTGAATATCATTTTGATGCTCTCTGCTATTGAGATTATTAATTCTTTTGTTGTTCTTCCTGCATATATTAGATGATTTGTTAAATTGTTTTCTGTTTCTTTAAAGCTTATATCTAAGTAATATGCTGGACTTGTTGATGTTAAAATGAAATATATAACTATTCCAAATATTATATTTACTGTTGCTCCTGCTGCTACAATTGCAATTCTTTTTGGTATACTTGATTTTGAAAAAGAGCCTTCATTTTCTGACCTTTCTTCTTCTCCTTCCATACTGCAAAATCCTCCGTAATGGTATGAGTCTTAATGCGTATCTGGTTTCTTTTCCTTGTTTTTTCCATATTGTTGGTCCAAATCCTATTGCGAATTCGTTCACTTTTACTTTGCATAATTTTGCTACTATTAAGTGCCCTCCTTCGTGTATTAATATAAGAAAGCCTAATAAAAATATTATTTTTATGGCTGATAATATTATTGTCAAATTTGCTCCCCCAATCTCAATTTTTAAATTATTGTGAATAACATATATGCAAAAGGTGCTATGAATAAAACACTGTCTATTCTATCTAGCATACCGCCATGACCTGGTAATAGATTGCTATAGTCTTTTATGTCTACATATCTTTTTATACATGACGCGGAAAAATCTCCTAATTGTCCTATTAGGCTTAATACTATTCCTGATATTACAATTGTTAGATATGAATATTCAAATGAAAAATAATTGTTTAAAATATATGTATAGATTAATGCTAATATTGTTGCTCCTATAGTTCCTGCAATGCATCCTTCTATTGATTTTTTTGGACTTACTTTACTGAATTTGTGTTTCCCAAATTTGCATCCTATGCAATAGGCAAAGACATCTGTTCCCCATGATGCTATAAATATATATCCTAGTAATATTTTTCCGCTTTGCATTTTGTCTATCATAGTTAAAAATGATAAAAATGTTGGTATATAGCATATCCCTAATAATGTATATGCCATGTCTTTAAATGTTATCTTCATGTCTGTTGCAATTACTTGTGCAAATAGTATTAGTAACATGCATGGTATTGAATACATTAATGTTGTGGATAATTTTTCTTTTAATATAATGCTTGGTAAAAATACTATTATACAACTTAGATAGGCTACCCATTTTATAGGTTTGCTTACTTTTGAGATTGCTCCTAAGTATTCATGCATTGCTACTGTTGCTATAATTGTAAATAATATTCCTGTTATTATATTGCTTGGTATTAATAGAATTATTACAAGTGCTATAGCTACTATAATTCCTGATGTTATTCTTTTTAAATTCATATTTTTCCTTTCTCTCCTCTTCGCTTGTTTATCTTTCTATTTTTAAATTTTGCTTATAAATTTTATTTTGCTCCGAATTTTCTGTTTCTTTTTTGATACATTTCTATTGCATCGTCTAAGTCTTCTTCGTTAAAATCTGGCCAATTTTTGTCTATAAATAAAAATTCTGTATATGCTAGTTGCCAAGGTAAAAAATTGCTTAAACGTATTTCTCCACTTGTTCTTATTAATAAATCTGGGTCTGGTTGGTTTACTGTGTATAAATTGTTAGATATCATTTGTTCTGTTATTTCTTCAATTTCAATTTCTTTATTTGCAACTTTTTGAGCAATCTTTTTTACAGCTTGTGTTATTTCGTCTCTTCCTCCATAATTTAATGCAATATTGAATACTATTCCTGTATTGTCTTTTGTTCTATCCATACATTTGTCTATGCTTTTTTGCATTTTTTCTGATAGCCCTTGTCTATTTCCAATTATTTTTACTTTTATATTTTCTGAATCTGCTCTTTTGCTATAATCATCTAAATAACTTTGAAATAAACTCATTAATGCTGTTACTTCTTCTGTTGTTCTTTTCCAGTTTTCTGTTGAAAATGCATAAACTGTTATGTGTTTTATTCCTATTTTGTTTGCATATCTAACTATTTTTTCTAGTGTTTTTGCTCCTTCTTTATGGCCAAAACTTACTGGCATTCCTTTGCTCTTTGCCCATCTTCTATTCCCGTCCATTATTATTGCAATATGTTTTGGTAAATTTTCTTGGTCCATTTTGTTCCTCCTGCCTGTCAAAAGGGACGCCCCTTTTTGACAGATTTTTCTTTTCTATCTTTTTCTGTCAAAAAAGGGCGTCCCTTTTGACAGATTTTATTTGTTTCTGTCTTTTATATATAACGCAAGTTGCCTTAAAAATTCTGCTTTTTCTCCATATTCTTCTAATTGTTTAATTGCTTCTTCTGTTATTTTATCTAATTGTTTTTTTGCACCTTCTAGACCATAATATGATACATATGTGCATTTTCCCATTTCTTTGTCATTTCCAACTGGTTTTCCTGTTATTTCTGGATTACCTTCTTCTGATAAAATATCGTCTTTTATTTGAAATGCTAACCCTATTTTTTCTGCATATATTGTTAGTTTTTCTATGTCTTTTTCTGCTGCATTTGCTAAAATAGCTCCCATTCTTACACATAATTTTAGCAATGCTCCTGTTTTGTTTATATGTATGTATTGAAGGATTTCTTTTGATATTTCTTTTCCTTCTAATTCTGTATCTAAATATTCTCCTACAATCATTCTATCAACGGCTTTTGCAAATTCATTAAATGCTCTTGCTCTGCTATGAAAGTTTTCTTTATATTGATTTTCTATTGAATACAATATTTCATTGCTTATAACAATATATGCTTGGTTAAGTAATCCATCTCCTGCAAGTAAGGCTGTAGGGTGGTTGAATTGTTTATGGTTTGTTGGTTTTCCGTGTCTAAAGTCATCATTGTCTACTTCTGGTAAGTCATCATGAATTAATGAAAAATTGTGTACCATTTCTATTGCTACTGCAAATGGCATTGCTTCTTCAATGTCTTTTTTGAATAATTCATATGTTGCTAATACTAATATTGGTCTTAATCTTTTTCCTCCTGCCATTAAGCTGTATTCCATAGAATTGTTTAATATCTTTTCTGGGCATTCTTCTTTTCTTAAATATTTTTCTAATTCATTATTTACTATATCTTGATACTTTCTTAGATTTTGTTTAAATTCCATTTTTATATTATCCTTCCTAATGCGAATCTAGTTGGAAATTTTCAACTTTATTTATTACTATTTTATTACATATTTTATACAGACATTACTTCTTTTTCTTTATTTTCAAGTATTTTGTCTATTTCTTCTACACTTTTGTCAGTTAATTTTTGAATATCATTTTCAGCTTGTTTTAATTCGTCTTCTGTCATGTTTCCTTCTTTTTGTTCTGATTTTGCTGTTTCTATTCCATCTCTTCTTACGGCTCTTACTGCTACTTTTGCTTCTTCTGCCATTTTTTTGATGTCTTTTACTAATTCTTTTCTTCTTTCTTCTGTTAGTTCTGGGAATGCAAGTCTTATTACTTTTCCATCATTGTTTGGGTTTATTCCAATGTCTGATGATAGTATTGCTTTTTCTATTTCTTTTAGTATACTCATATCCCATGGTTGAATAACTATTAGTCTTGCTTCTGGTATTGATACTCCTGCTACTTGATTTATTGGTGTTGGTGTTCCATAATAATCTATTTTTACTTTGTTTAATATTGCAGGATTTGCTCTTCCTGCTCTAACTTCTGATAATTTTTCGCTATATACATTGATGCATTTTTCCATTCTTTCTTTTATATTTGTGTAATCCATAATTTTTCTCCTTTTCTATTTTACTATTGTTCCTATGTGTTCCCCTTTTACTGCTCTTACTATGTTTTCTGGGTCTGCTATTCCGAATACTAATAATGGAATATTATTGTCCCTACATAATGCTGTTGCTGTTGAGTCCATAACTTTTAGGTCTTTTTCTAATACTTCTAAATAAGATATTTTGTCAAATTTTTCTGCTGTTGGGTCTAATTTAGGATCTGCTGAATATACTGCGTCTATTGCCTTTCCTAATAATATGACGTCTGCATTCATTTCTGTTGCTCTTAATACTGCAGCTGTGTCTGTTGTAAAATATGGGTGTCCTGTTCCACATGCAAATATTACAACTCTTCCTCTTCTTAGATGTTTCTCTGCTTTTCTTATTATAAATGGCTCTGCTATTTCTCTTATTTCTATTGCTGTTTGTACCCTTGAGTGTACTCCTCTTGCTTCTAATGCGTCTTGTAATGCTAGACCATTCATTGCTGTTGCAAGCATTCCCATGTAGTCTGCTGTTGCTCTTTCCATTTGATGTCCATTTCTTCCTCTCCAGAAGTTTCCGCCTCCTATTACAATTCCTACTTCTACTCCCATTTCTGTTACTTCTTTTATTTTATCGCATATTTTTCCTAATACTTCTACATTGATTCCTGTTTTTTGTTCTCCTGCTAGTGCTTCTCCACTTAGCTTTAAAAGTATTCTATTATATTTTGCTTCTGACACTTTTTCCACTCTCCTTATTTTTTTGTTTACTCGTATTCTATCATATATTTTCTAAATTGAATACCCTTTTTTATAAATTTAAGTAAAAAAAACGTTACTGGATGTTGCAATTCACGGTCTAGTAACAAAAAAAGACTCATAAAAATATATGAATCTTCTTCTTTATTATATTTCCATTTGACTTGCTAAAAATGTTGCTGCAGACTGTGCCACTTTCTTTTCAACCTCATCCATTTTTGTATTAGCATCTTTTGACATTAAGATAACAGTACCAATAGAATCTCCATTTGATATTATAGGATACACAATTTGAGATTTATTTTTCTTTTCATTTGTATCATTTTTTGTTATTGGCATTGCCTTATCACTATTGTCTTTACTTGTATAAATTTCTTTATCTTCCATAAGTTTTTCTAGTTCTTGGCTAACATCTTGCTCTAAAAACTCCTTTTTAGAGCCTCCAGATACTGCTATTATTGTGTCTTTATCTGTTATACAAGCGATATGTCCTGTTGTCTTAGCTAAAGTCTCAGCATATCCTGTTGCAAACTCTGAAAGTTCTCCAATAGGAGAATATTTTTTTAATATTACTTGTCCTTCCCTATCTGTAAATATTTCTAATGGATCTCCTTCTTTTATTCTTAAAGTTTTTCTTATTTCTTTTGGAATTACTACTCTACCTAAGTCATCTATTCTTCTTACTACTCCAGTTGCCTTCATATTTATCCTCCTTTAATTTCAAGTCTATTCTTATTATCTCAAAAGAGGAATTTTTTATACATTTTTCTTGAATTTTTTTATTCAGTTAATAAAATCTAAATTTTATAATATTTTTATATTAGTCTTCTTTTTTATGCAAAAAGCCATTTTTATATTTATCCAAAATATACCCTAAATTGCTTGAAAATTCTTTTAGCATAACTATTTTTATTGATTGGTCTTTTCCTTTTAAATAGTCGTCGATTACTTGTTTTAGTTGTTTTATATTGTCCATTTCTGGCTCTATTTCTTTTGTATATTTTTCAGCTCTTTTTAACAGTCTTTCTTTTATTATTACAATATCTTCATTGCTTGCACAAGAAATTCTTTGGAATAACTGGTATACATCATAATATTTAAATATTGGAATGTTCATGCATTCTCTGTCAAATTTTTCATAAAAGCTTTCCATTTTCATTGGAATACATTTAAATATTTCTTCTGCTTTTTCTTTATATTTTTTCTCTAATAGTTGATTATTTAATGTGTTAAAATGTTTTAAAATATCTTCCATATCTTCTGCTACTTGTTCAATTGCGATTTTTGAAAGTTCTTCTTGCACATTTGGGCAATATTTTGATTTTAGTGAAGCTATGTTCATTCCATTGAAAAATACACTTTTTAATGTCTTAATATCATATTTTATAAGTTCTTTTCTTGAAAAATAACTAAAATATGCATATATTTTTACGATGTCTATTAATTCTATATTTCCATTTTTTACATCTTCTAAAACGTTTTCTATTACTTCTTCAAAATCGCTGTCTGATATTTTCCAATATTCTTCTGTTAGTAGCCTTTTATAACTTGGTAAATTGTCTGTATCTACAGTATTTCTTATTGTATCCATATTTTCTTTAAATAATTTCATGTCAAATATTCTTGTTCTTACATAATATTCTATAAATTTGAAAAACCTATATTCTGCTTTGAAATTGTAATAATAATTGCTATCAAATTCTTTTATATAAAATTGTCTGTTATCCATTAATGTTCTTGATGATACTAATATAGATTTGTATTCTTCATTATCTTTTATATTTACAAATTTGTCTTTTGTTATTTTTCCTGCTTTAATTTCAAATGAAACGGCTATTGTGAATATAAGCATTGTTTGCATTATTCTGTTATTTGTGTTTGGATAATTTTTTTCTACCATTTCGTATATTTTTTGAAAATCATTTAATGCATGTTTTAGAATTCTTAAGTTTCGTGTTCCGCTTCTTTCAAATGTTGATATTATTAGTCTTGTATTTTCTCTTAAAAATCTTATTAAATCTGGATATTTTTCATATCTCATTAGAATTCCATTTATTATATAATCAAATTTTGGTGCATATTCAAATGTTTCTCCAATTAATTTTTCTTTTATTCTTTCATAGTCATTGGCTTTGTCAAAAACATGTTCAATTTTGTTTTGTATTTTTTCTACCATTGGTTTGTCTGTTGTATTTAGCTCTCCTTGTTTGTCTAAAAGATATGTTGCTATAAATGTTTTCATTTCTAGATTTGAGCTTTTTAATTTTGTTGAAAGTTCTTTTTCGTTACATATTATTATTGTTTTTATATGGTCATGTTCAACAAAGTTGTTGATATATCCTAAAATGTCTATAACATCTACGTTTGCTCTTTCTAAGTCATCAAAACATAAAACTTTATCATCTGTAGAGAAAAATTCTGCATAGTCTAGTTTGTCCCCATTTTGTGTCACTCCAAAGAAATTGGCCATATCTAGTCCTGTTTTTGCATATTCTGGTATTGTTGTTTGACCATTTGAATTCATGAATTTTCTTAAGTTTTTATCCATTAGTTGAGTGGTTTCTATAAATATTTTTTTACTTATATCTTCCAAATTTGATATTCCATATAATGACATGTATATTGTTGTATATCTTTTTCCATTAAGTTGCATTGTGTCTATTTTCTTTTTTATTTTGTTATTCCAAAAATGTGTTTTTCCAACTCCCCATTCTCCATTTATCATTATTGCATAGTCTGTATAATCTGACCTTACATAGTCTAATATGCTTTCTACTAAATCTTCCATTTTTAATCTCATCCTTTCTTATTGCACAGAGTAGGTTGAAAATTTCAATCTTTTCTGTTTTTAATCTTTTGCTAAAACTAATATTCCTATTTTTTTAGGGTTTGCTTGTTGTAATATTTTACTGCATTCATTTACTGTACTTCCTGTTGTGTAAATGTCATCTATTAATAGTATGTTTTTGTTTGCTATTCTTTTTTCATTTTTTAGTCTATATACTCCTTGAATGTTTTTCTTTCTTTCTTCTTTGTTTAGTTTACTTTGTTCTATTATATTTTTTGTTTTTATTAGGCAATTATTCTCAAGTTCTAATTTTATTTTGTTTTTTGTTATATTTGATATTTGTTGCGATATTTCTTTTGCTATTAGTAAGCTTTGGTTATATCCTCTTTCTTTATATCTTTTTTTGCTTATTGGAACTGGTATAATTCTATCATATTTTTGAATATTTTCAAATATTTTTTTATTATTTAATAAAAAATTTACAAATGTTTTTTTCATGTATGCTTTTTCGTTAAATTTGTAGTCTAATATTAGTTTTCTTATTTGTCCTTCATATTTGAATGCGTATATTAATTCGTCAAAGTTTATTCTTGTTTTTAATTTTTCTTCTATTTCTTTTTTGTTTAATATTTTTATTTCTGCTTCTTTTTTTAGTTCTATATTACATTTTGGACATATTCCTTTTTCATTGATTTTTTCACATATTCCGCATCTTGGGGGATAAAGTAGATTTAATATTTTTTCTTGGATTTTAAAAATTTTCTTCACTCTTTTCTTGATTTAAAAATTGATTTAATCTTATTTCTAATAATTTGAAATTACAACATCTTTTCTTTATATTTAAGCTTGCTCTATCATTTAAAATTAAATCATATAGTTTTTCAGCATTTTTTACAATTTTTCCAAAATTTCTATTGCACCATATTATTTGATATTTTAGAATTAAACCATATTTCTTGTCTTTCTTTATCTCTTCGTTTATATTAATTTTATAATAATATTTATATGGAATAGGAATCATATTATTTAAATTTATTACTCCATCTCTTCCATTATTTATTTTCAAAAAATCAATATTATTTTTCATCTTTTTGTGTTTTTCTTTTGGTGAACTTAATGGTGCAAAATAATTAATATTATTTATTTTTAAAATAATTCCTATAAATGGTCTTTTTCCTTTTATATCATATGCCTTTAAAACTCTTTTATCTTGGCTATATATGTATTTAGCATATTCTTTATCAATTCTATATAATTGTAATTCTTCTATACTTGTTTCACCTCCTTATTTTCTAAATATACAAATTAATAGGGAACTAGCACTAAAACTAATCCCCTCACTTTTTCATTCTCCGTTTGTTTTTTGGTGGAGCTAAAACCGCTTTTTCATTCTCCGTTTGTTTTTTGGTGGAGCTAAAACCGCTTTTTATTTAGTAGTTAGCTATATTAGTATACTAATTATACTCTATTTTATGTTTATTGTCAACAAAAAGTTTTCAACAAAATGTGACAATTTTGCCTTTTAATTACAGCATAAATTATAAAATTAGTGTAATTATTTTGCTTCAGAATTAATTTTGTGCAATCATTTTTAGTTTAAACTCCAATCCTGTGTTACGTTTTTTACTGTCAACATTTTGAATCATATAATTAACAATTCTTTCGCTTCCAATAATGATTAAAAGTTTTTTTGCTCTAGTAATTCCAGTATATAATAAATTTCTTGTCAATAGCATTGGTGCTGATGATGGTGCAAGCATTATCACAACGTCAAATTCACTTCCGTTGTGCTTTATGTATTGTTATTGCATAGCTATGTTCAATTTGGTCTAAATCAGAATATTCATACCAAGCTATTTTTTCATCATCAAATTGAATTTTTACGATTTTCTCTCTTTCGTCTATTTCAATTATTGTTCCTATCTCTCCATTGAATACCCCTGTACCAACTTCTTTCTTTTCCTTTGGTTTAGCAAGGTACATTGAAGCCCAACTGTTTTCTTCTTTTTCTGCTCCAAATGGTCTTGCCTCTCTTTCCCATGTAATATCATAATTATTTTTTATTTGCATAACTCTGTCGCCGACTCTATATATTATATCTCCACTCTTTTTTTCTGGTAATTCTTCTATATTAGGGTTTAACACTGCTTGCAATGATTTGTTTAGTTCCCTTGTTCCTAATGGACCTTTTTTTGTTGGAGTTAATACTTGTATATTTTTAAAAAAGTCATAATTTCCAAATTTTTCTAGTCTTCCTGTTGACAAACTTATTACCTCTTGTAACATTTTCTCTGTTGAATTTTGTTTTATAAAGAAAAAGTCTTGTTTTGTGTCTTCTTCTATTTCTTCATCATCATTTTTTATAAATGATAAGCCATTGTTTACTCTATGTGCATTTAATATTATTTTGCTTTTGGCTGCTTGTCTAAAAATTTTATCTAATTTTACAGTATTTATTACTTCTGAATTTATTAGGTCTTTTAATACACTTCCTGGTCCTACAGATGCTAATTGGTCTGTATCTCCTACTAATATTAATTTAGTTCCTTGATATATACAATTTAACAAGTAGTTCATTACAAACATATCAACCATTGATAGTTCATCTACTACTATTAAATCTGCGTCTATTGGCTCTCCCTTATAGTCACTATGTCTTGAATATATGCCTTCATCATCTATTTTCCCTATTCCTAATAATCTATGTAGTGTTGATGCTTCTTTTCCTGTTGCTTCTGTCATTTTTTTTGCTGCTCTCCCTGTTGGTGCAGTTAGTACAACTTTTTTCTTTCTTTCTTCAAATAAGTCTATTATTGTTTTTATTATTGTTGTTTTACCTGTACCAGGTCCACCAGTTATTATTGTTACATTACTGTCATTTATTGATAAAACTGCTTCTCTTTGCTTGTCTGATAATTCTATACTTGATTTTTTTTCTATATTTTTTAGAGCATTTTCTATATGTTCTATTTTTTTCATGTTTTTACTTTTATCTAATCTTATGATTTTATTTGCAATTTCTTTTTCTACATTATAAAAGTTTTCAAGATATATCCATTCAAAATCTTCCCTTTTTTCAAGAACAATTTCGCCTTTTGCTTTTAAGTTGATTATGTTTTCTTCAACAGCCTCTGTACTTACGTCTAATAGTGATATTACATATTCTATTAAGTTTTCTTTTATAACACATGAATGTCCATTATATGTAGCTTTAATTAGTCCATATTTTATTCCACTTTCTACTCTTTTTTGGTTATCATAATTTATCCCTAATTTTAATGCCATTTGGTCTATTTGTTTGAAGTCTACACCTCTAGCCATGTCTATTAAAATATATGGATTTGCTTCTATTTGTTCAATCGCATTGATTCCTAATATGTCATAAATTTTTTTTGCGTTTTCTGCTCCTATCCCAAATCTTTCTAAAAATCCTACTATTTGCCATACTTCCCAATTTTCTAGAAAACTTTCTGACATTTCTATTGCTCTATTTTTTGATATTCCTTTTATTTGTGCTAATTTTTCTGGCTCAAATTTGAATATGTTTATTGTGTTTTCTCCAAATGTTTTTATTATTTTTTTTGCTGTTGCTTCTCCAATACCTTTTATACTTCCATTTGCTAAATATTTTTCTAATGCTCCTAATGTTTCTGGCATTAATTTTTTAAATGTTTCTACTTTAAATTGTCTACCATAGTCTTTGTGTTCTACAAATTTTCCTTCTACTTGTAATGTGTCTCCACTTTTTACAAATGGTAAGTATCCTACTATTGTTGTTTCTTCTTCTTCTGTTTCAAATACTGCTATTGTATAGCTATTTACGTCGTTTTGGTATATGATGTCTGTTACTTCTCCTTTAATTTCCAATAGTTTTCTCTCCTTTATTTTGTGTCTCTTGTTTTATTTTTTAGTTTATCATATTTGTTAGTAAAATACAAGTGCTTAATTTATTGTTCATCTACATTGTCAATTATATCTTTACAGTCTTTCCAACTTGTAATTTTTAGTATTTCGTAATCTTTTGAGAGTTTTTTTGCGATTTCTTTTGTGTTGTCACTTGAGTTTAAATCTGCTACTATTATATTTTTTAAATATTCTTCTCTTCCATATAATATCTTGAATAAAATTGAACGTAAGAAGCCTTCTATTTTTTCTTCTTGATTTTTTACGGCTATTATGACATATATTCCATCTGATTTAAATTTTGTAAATTTATTTATGTATATAATGTTTTTTATAATTTCAAACAAACCATAAATGGCTAATGTCCAAAATATTGTGTTTAATACAAATTCTAACATTTTGTTGCCCCCTATGGTTTATTATATGTTTTTTTATTTTAGTTGTGATGTTGTATTATATATATTGTTAATATAATTATTTTACAATAAAAAATACATTTGAGGTTTATATGTTTTTGAACATTCCCCCAAATGTACTTTTTACATTATATTAATTGTAATATAGCTACTTCTGCTGCGTCTCCTCTTCTTGGTCCAGCTTTAATAATTCTTGTATATCCACCAACATTTTTACCTGCGTATTTAGGTGCTATTTCATTGAATAATTTTGCTGGTACATCAATATTGTTACCCTCAGCATCTTTTACTTTATTTACTTTTCTCATTATTTTTCTTCTAGCATTTAATCTAGATGGCATATCTTTTTGTCTTTTTTCAGTAGTTTCTTCTTTTACTACTTTTAAGAACTCTTTACCGTTTTTGCTTTTTACTAGTTCTGTAACTTTATTACCTTTAGAATCTAATTTAGCTTTAACAACTTTTACTTCTACTTCTTCAAAATTGTCTTTTTCTTTTATAGCAAGTGATATTAAGCTATCAGCTATTGATTTTACTTCTTTAGCTCTTGGTAATGTAGTTTCGATTTTTCCGTGTACTAATAAATCAGTTGTTAGGTTTTTTAACATTGCCATTCTAATATCTGTTGTTCTACCTAATTTTCTATTTGTTGCCACTTTATTTACCCTCCTTTAAATATTTAAATTTCTTATTCCTCTTCTTGTGCAAAGTCTAATCCTAATGAATGTAATTTTGCTGTTACTTCATCAAAAGATTTTTTACCTAAGTTTCTAACTTTCATCATTTCAGATTCTGATTTGTTTATTAAGTCTTCAACTGTAGATATATTTGCTCTTTTCAAACAATTATATGATCTAACTGATAATTCTAATTCTTCAATTGACATTTCAAGAACTTTTTCTTTTTTAGATTCTTCTTTTTCAACCATAACTTGTGTATTTTTAGTTGTTTCTGATAAATCTATAAATAATTCTAAATGTCCTGTCATTACTTTTGCAGCTAAACTTAAAGCTTCATGTGCTTTTAAACTTCCATCAGTCCATACTTCTATTGTTAATTTATCATAGTCTACCATTTGACCAACTCTAGTGTTTTCAACATGATAGTTTACTTTTTTAACTGGTGTATAGATTGAATCTATTGGAAGTACAGCTATATCTTGATTTGGTTTTTTATTTTTTTCAGATGAATTATATCCTCTTCCTCTATTTGCAGTTAGTTCCATTACAAGGTTTCCACCTTCTGCAACTGTAGCTATATGTAAATCTGGATTTAATATTTCTACTGTTCCATCTGTTTGTATGTCACCTGCTGTTACTTCACCTTCGCCTTTAAAGTTTATTCTTAATGTTTTTTCTTCATTTCCATCGAATTTTAATCTAACATTTTTTAAGTTTACTATTACTTCTGGTACATCTTCTACAACGTTTGGTATTGTTGAGAATTCATGTAATACTCCATCAATTTTTACGCTTGTTATTGCGCATCCTGGAAGTGATGAAAGTAATATTCTTCTTAAAGAATTTCCTATTGTTACACCATATCCTCTTTCTAATGGTTCACATACAAATTTTGCATAATTATTTGTTTCATCAATTTC